>JAAHIA010000726.1 GCA_010671975.1 Leptolyngbya sp. SIO4C1
CTTTTTCTTGCGCTCTTGACAACCCTGTTAAGCTGACCCCTACACCGATAGTCCTGTCTCACCCTGGTTTGGCTAAACCCGACAACCGGCTTGGCGTCACCCGCCTACCTTCACTGTCGCGCAATAGTAGCCGACGCTTCACCATTGGTGACACCTGGAGCAGCCAGATCGATCATGCGATCTCACTCAAAGCGCTAGCGTCAATGAAAGACGATGGACGCGGCGTCTTGATTCTGGGCAGTAAGCTGATCAAGGGTAGCCAGCGACCAGAAGAATATCGAGCGAGCCAATATAACGAGCGAGAGTCAAGAGGCTTTTACTACACGCTGTATCAGCGCTACAACGTCATCGACCACTTCTCGATAGACGGTCGGCTCTATGCCAAACAAGGGGCAGCCTACCCGATTGACATCATTGTGATTGCCGGTCGGCGACAGGATTTAGCAGCCCCCTTCACCAGGCCGCTGCCAGCAGCAGACGTCCCCCTACTCTATGCCAGCTTTGACGAGCTCAAGGAGAAGTTAGCAAATGTCCCCCTACGACGGTCCGTACAGCCAGTATCCGAAGCTGTGGGCACCCCCGCAGAATTCAGCGCTCTACAGCGTGAGAGTGCCGCAGACAGTACATCGCATCGACGAGATGGCCTACCGGCAGCTGATGCAAGCCCGCCTGGTTTGGATGATTCAGGTATGGATGACAGCCGAGGGAGACCTCAAGAGCGCTCATTCGCTGCTGATGCGCTTCGTGAACCAGATAGCCCCGGCGCAGATGACACCGGACCTACCAGAGGATCTAGACGACCCAGTCGAGGTCGAGATGTGGCTGGGCGACTGGGCACAGACCGTCATCGAGGGAAACACGACGCTTCAGGAGTCTCTGGTTCTAGAAGGCTTCGGCCAGGCAGTCGGGCCGGTATTCCCCGTGACGCCAATCGATTCGAGTCACCCGGCCTATCAGATGCATCTAGCCGCACACGACGAGATGGAGTTAGCACAATGGTTGACCAGTCTGGCTCATTAACAGAGATAGAAGAGCGCATTCAAGAAGCGACTCAGGTTGCCTATCAACCAAGAAGCCAGGGACGCTCAATGGAAACGCTGATCCCTCGCAACATGGAAGCAGCGGCGCAGTTTGCACTAGACCGTTTTGAGCAACAGCACGGCTTCATTGATGAATACGTCAGAGCCCATCTAGGATACGGTTCAATCGAAGAGCTGCACGGGCGTCTGTATGCCGAGCAGGTTGATACGATTGGGCTTGCTATCAGCAACCTAGAGCGAGGCGATGGGTTTGTCATTGGCGACCAGACCGGCATCGGCAAGGGCTGTCAATGTGCCTCTTTGATGCAATATGCCAAACGACAGGGCAAGCCCGTCATCTTTTTGACCAAAGGCCCAGACCTTTACAAAGACATGATGCGGGACCTGGCAACGATTGGCGTGAGTGAATTCAATCCGTTTGCGACGAACAGCAATTTGAACATTACGTTAGAGAACGGTAGCGCACTGAGAACCGGACAAAAGGCTGAGCAAGACCAGGAGATGAAGCGTCTGATGGGGCTGGGTAGCCTAGACCGAGCTATAACCAAAAGTGGTGTACGAGGGAGGCACAAAAAAAGGCGTATCCTTCTGGAAGAGAAAAAGACCAGACAAAGGAATACACCATGACTCAAGATAATG
>JAAHIA010000727.1 GCA_010671975.1 Leptolyngbya sp. SIO4C1
TGGGGCTGGCTACGAGGCCGCTATCGCTAGGCTAAGAGCCGTGGCTGCGCTGACCGGGCGGATGCCGCAAGCTGAGAGTGTAATCACAGCGCTCAATCATCAGCTCCAAGCTTGTGGTTCGCAGCTGCAACAGCCTCAAAAAACAGTGCTAATGATGGGCGGTTCGACCTTTAACCGCCTCATCAATCGATACGCAGTTGAGACAGACTCAGGCACGTTGGGCAGCGTACTGCGGCAGCTCACTCGCTTTCCATGGCATAAGCCTGATTCAACGCGAGGCGAAGCCGGACTCACCTACCTCTCGCTGCAGCAAATAGCAGCCGTTAATGCCGATGTCATCCTAGTTCAGTCTTATCCCCCTATCTCACAGCCACTGTCAGAACAGCTTGCAACTGATAAACTTTGGCAACAGCTGCGAGCCGTCAAAGCTCAGCAAATTTACGAGGTGAACCCATTCTGGCACTGGGGCAACGGCACGCGGTTAATTCGCACGATGCTCGATCAGCTCTTGCCCCTGATTTATCCAGACTGTTTTGCGGCTGCGATCGCGTCTCCTAGCACCGCACCTAGCTATGGTCCCAATCCGGTCGA
The DNA here is from genome assembly GCA_010671975.1 of Leptolyngbya sp. SIO4C1. Taxonomy (GTDB): domain Bacteria; phylum Cyanobacteriota; class Cyanobacteriia; order Phormidesmidales; family Phormidesmidaceae; genus SIO4C1. The sequence goes on from JAAHIA010000727.1 coordinate 592, forward strand.
ATCGACCGACGACCGCTGAGAAATCGCTCAATCGACATGGCCGCAATACAGCCGTCTCCCGCTGCGACCACGGCCTGCTTGAAGGGCGTATTGCGAATATCCCCAATCGCCCAAACGCCCTCAACGGAGGTCGCCATCATCTCATCTACCTGTACCCCGCCATCTGGATTGAAGGCTACCTGATCTCCGACAAAGTCTGTGATTGGTTTAGAGCCACTTTGATAAACAAACACCCCTTCAACAGGCAAAGATAGCGCGGCCTGATCGTGGGGCTTGATCTCAACCCCGGTAACGCCGCTGTCATCGCCCTCAATAGCCAACAGTCGGGTCCGATTCCAATGCTTGACGTTTGCCATTGCCAGCAGCTCTTCTACATGCTGACCTTTGGCCCGAGGCAGTTTCGGCGTGATCCAATGCACTGTTTCAGCGTACTTCGTCAACACCATCGCCTCCTCAATTGCTTCGAGATTTATCCCAGCCACGGCCACATCGCTCGACCGATAAAAGGCTCCATCGCAGGTGGCACAGTAGCTCACGCCGCGACCTAGAAATTCGGTTTCTCCCTTAAAGGAGGCCGTACGTCCCATTGCGCCAGTCGCCAGAACCAAAGCTCGCCCGGTAAATATTCCTTCTGGCGTATAAACCTGCTTGACGGCGTCATTCAGCGCTAGATTAAACACCTGAGCCCGACGGTAGTCTGCCCCGTAGGAGACGGCCTGATCGCGCATGGTCATCAATAATGCTTCGCCACTGATATCACCAGCCACGCCCGGATAGTTCGCAATTTTATGTGTGATGGCCAGTGCCCCAACGGCTGGATTTTTATCTAAAATTACTGTCTTTAGGTCGGCTCGCGCGGTGTACAGCGCACAGGAACAGCCAGCCGGTCCTCCCCCAACAATCACCACATCAAATTCGTATGTATCCAAAATGTCAATCTCCTGGACTATGGTTATCTAGCATGTTCCAAAGGTCAGCGCCAGCTCAATCGAGGTAATACCGGTCTAAGCAGCTGATTCATCTAGCTGCTTTGAAAGCGTCGGGTAAAGCTCAGCAACAGGTCGATGACGAATGCTCTGAAAA
>JAAHIA010000728.1 GCA_010671975.1 Leptolyngbya sp. SIO4C1
TAGTGGGTGCAGCAGTGTTTGGAACTGGCGAAACGGTATCAGAATTTGGATGCTGTGGTTACTCAGCGGGCATCAGAACTGGAGCAACAGGGGCTCAAGGCTATGGATGCATTGCATGTATCTTGTTCTGAAGCGGCCCAGTGTGATTATTTTTTGACCTGTGATGATCGGCTGATGAGGCGATATTCGGGATCGTTAAAGGTAGTGAATCCAGTGATGTTTGTGTTGGATGTAACAGGAGATGGGGTATGAATGTGCAGCTCCCTAGGCAGCAGGATGTAATGGGTGAGGCAATGCAGGTGTTGTGGCAGCATATGCCTCCCTCGAAAGTGGCATTAGTGATTTCGATGTGGTTTTCGGACGGGGGAGACTATCTGAAGATGCGGGATAACTTATTCGAAGGGGAAACGGTGGCATCTTTGGCATCGAAAATACGAGATTTTCAGGGGCATTCCATGGGTGATTAAGTTGCCTGGTAGTACTGAGACTGTCTAAAACCGAATGGCACTGACATAAGCCGAATCAAGCTGCCAATCTAGCTTTGAGAACCGAACGAGGCTGCTGCATTCTGGGAAAAGGCTTGGGTCTGCGCTTGACGACCCTGGGTTCACGGCGAAGAGGGCGCAAGGGCACAAGCAGGGTAGCCACGATAGTCAACAAAGCCTGGCAGAGTCGCTTTCGCTGCGATGGTTTAGCCCGCGCTAACTCAGGTCTGAAATGATTCAACTGTTGTCGAGTACCCTGCAAAGACAGCCGTGATGCGCTCACCGCGCTATGTTCAGAGGCTTGCCACATCAGTGTGCGCAGCAGATTGTACGCTAGCAGATGCATCCAGAGATCTTTGCGCACCATCTGCGGGGTTTTGGCTGTAATGAGCTCCATGTTCAAAGTGGTCTTGAGATGCCTGAGATTCACCTCAGCGGCCTGCCAACGCAGCTGATAGAGCTGGGCCAACTTGGCTTTGGTATAGCGCTTCGGGTCAATCAAGGTGGTCACCAAGATGATTTGACTGGGACGAAACCCAGGCTGTTGTATCAGCAGATGGACTTCTCTAACCTCAAGCGCTGTCGGCAGCGCCTCAAACTCTTCTTGAGTCATAGACTTAGGGCATGTTGTGGGACGATGCCAGACGACGAGATGGTCGCCAATGCCCAGCTTCTTGCCTCGACGGAAGTCACAGCGTCGGGCGTGGTGCTTGCGGAAGACCCCGTCAGCACCCGCTGCTTTCACTCGTGCCAAGTCTGCGTAGGTGCCATAGGCTGAGTCAGCGACCACCACATCGTCTGGGCTCAACTGGGCGTACAACTGTCGAGAGAGCTGCCATTCACTGGTGGCAAATGGGGCAATAGCCGCTTCGAGCACAGCGCCTGTGGTGATACAAAACCACACCACCAGCCGAGCAATCGGAAAGCCGCAGCCTGCTTTTTGGCTACTGAGCTGGGGATAGACGGCTTGGTTGTCGGCGTTGCACAGCATCAAATGATTCAGGCAAAACGAGGAATGCGATCGTGTTTGAGATAGTAGATGAGCAGACGCACAGAGGTCTTTAGCATCTCGACAGACTTGGAGTAGCACAGGGTTTTGCGATGCAGTCGGGCCAGATAGTGACGCAACCGACAGTTCTCGCCCTCGACTCGGGTCATCACCGTTTTGCCAACCAAGTGATCGCA
>JAAHIA010000729.1 GCA_010671975.1 Leptolyngbya sp. SIO4C1
GCTCACCCTCTAGCGCAACAAACAGCTGGCCGGGCTGCAGGGTACGACTGTCAGTATTAATGCCTATGACGCTGATCTGCTCTGGCGAGGAAAGCCACCTGTCCAGCCTGGGCGGCAAACCGATAGAACCGGGTAAAGGTCTCAGCGCTGTCGGGGATTGGCGTCTGGGTGTTGACGATTGTCTGTATTCCCGCTGGCCCAAGGCGATAGAGTCCCTGCTGAAAGACGTTGCCGCGTCCGCTAAAAACTATCTGCTCGCAATCTAGCAGCGGATCGCCAAATGAGGTAAAAGTGCCAATTCCATCTGGAATCTGTGTTTGAGCTGTCACAATCGGGCTGAGCTCGCCGTCAGCATAGCGATAGAGGCCAGTTTGATACTGAGCATCCTGCATGCGAAACACTATCTGCTTGGCATCAATGTCGGGCTGCCCTAGGTCAAGAAAAGGGGTCTCTTTCTCAGCGGTGCTCTGACAGGCAACGGTTTGAATCTGTCCGTCGCTGTAGCTAAAAATGCCCTTTTGAGCCTGTGAGACCAGCCGGCCTAAAAAGGCAATCTTGCCGGCCTGCACCGCCGGGTTACTAAAGTTGGTGAAGGCATCGCCATCAGCCAGCAGCGGCTCGTCCGTCACAAGCACCGACTGAGGGGCTGCGCCAACGCGCTGCAAATCGAGCCGATAGATGGCATTTTGCAGGGTGGGTACGCGGCTATCAGCCGACGGGCTGTCTGTTTGGGACTGGGCACAGAAGACAATCTGGTCGGTGCCGTCAAAGCTAGGAGCCGCGCCGAGCTGAGTAAAGTCGGCTGAGTGCGAATTCACTAAACGGTGCAGCGTCTGACCATCGGCCAGATAGAGTCCGCCACCCTGCTGGGTTTCGCCCCAAAAGATAGCGCGATTTTTTTCGAGTGCCGGCTGCGTCAGCCCAAAGCTAGTTAGCTGGTCATTCGAGGCTGCCGGCTGGGTCATGGCTAGCCGGGTGAAGTCTAGCTGATTAGATAAATCAACCTGACTAGCGGCTGTTTGTCTCCAGGTTGCAGGCAGAAACTGCTCTAGGAAAGAGGCTGGCTGAGAGGAGGTATGCTTCATGGAGAGTAACCTGATGGATGCGATCGCAAAAAAACTTGATCACTCTGCCGAATAGGGTAAGCAAGGAACGTCGTAAGCAGGGAACGTCGTAAGCAGGGAACGTTGTAAGCAAGGAACACAGTGCAGCAACACTGCTTAGTCATTCTACTGACTAACGTAACCTGCTCAGGAGGAATCTAGGTAGTGGCTAAGGGCATACGGTGCCTACCTGAGTTCCGAGCGGCAGAGTGAGCGTATCGTCGACTCGGCGACCGGTGTGAAATGCCGCGAGCAGCACGTCGCTGGTCTTACCCCAGCCAATGGTGCCGCGCCGATCGAGCCCGATTGCGCCAAAGTCGCGCTGGTTTTGCGTGGCCTCTGTGAACGATTTTTCGAGCGCCTGCTGCAGCGAAAAGCCGTCACTGACGCGAATCACCAAGCGCGGTGCCAGACATTCATCGATGATATCTTCGCCGATGCCGGTGCAGCTAATGCCAGCGTCGGCATTGGCATAGTTACCAGCCGGCATGGCTGAATCACTAACCCGCCCGATTCGCTCTAGCCCCTTGCCCCCGGTTGAGGTACCAGCCGCCAGACGGA
>JAAHIA010000073.1 GCA_010671975.1 Leptolyngbya sp. SIO4C1
TCTCACCGCCGGTAAGGCTGGTGACTTCCTGCTGAACCTGAGCCCGCTGCCGGAAGATGACGCGCAGCGCGAGCGGCTGGCCGAGCAGATTGTCGCTAATCTGCAATCGCCCGATATTGTAGCTCTGCAAGAGATTCAGGACAACAACGGCACCACCAGCGGGGCCGACAGCGAGGTGACCGACGCCACCGAAACGCTGCAGGCGCTAGTCGATGCGATCGCGGCGGCCGGCGGCCCCACCTACGCCTTTGCCGACATCGCGCCGGTGGACGATACCTCGGGCGGCATTCCGGGCGGCAACATTCGCAATTCTTTCCTATATAACCCTGAGCGGGTAGCGCTGGCTGAGCTGACCTCGGTCGATCAAAATCCAGCCTTCGCAGGAACGCGCAACCCGCTGGTGGGAGAATTTTTATTCAACGGCGAGACGGTAACGGTGATCAACAACCACCTCACCTCACGCTTTGGCTCTTCGCCTGTCTTTGGGGCACTACAGCCGTTCATCCAGGCGGGAGAAGCCGACCGCGAAGCGCAGGCGCAGGCGCTGAACAATATCGTGGATGATATTGTGGCTGAAAATTCAGAGGCCAAAGTGATTGTTCTCGGCGATCTCAACACTTTTGAGTTTACCGACGACCTGAGCGCGATTTTGCCCGGTACCGGTGAGCAGCGGGTCTTGACCAATTTGGTAAACCAGGCCGTTGCCGAGGACGACGCCTACACCTTTATCTTCGACGGCAACAGCCAGGTGCTTGACCACATGTTTGTCACCGACTCGCTGCTAGACGAGGCTATGTTTGACATCGTGCATGTCAACAATGATTTTCCGCGCGATGACGGTCGGGTGCGCTTTGCCGATACGATTGTGGCCAGCGACCATGAGCCGCTGGTAGGCAAATTTGTAATTGAGCCCAGAGGCCAGGAGATTCTTGGCAGCGCGATCGCAGACTCGCTCACGGGGAATGCCGGCGACGACCTGCTGCGCGGCGGCCTGGGTAACGACACGCTGCGCGGTGATGACCAAGAGGGCAGCGGTAGCGATACCTTTGTGCTGGCCGCTGGCGAAGGCACTGACAAGATTATGGACTTTGAAGTCGGCACTGACTTGATTGGCCTAGCGGATGGGCTGAGCTTCGGTGCGCTGACGCTGAGCGGCAACAGTATCGGCTTTGGCGATGAGACGCTAGCCACCTTTGAAAATGGCGTCATGGCCGCCGATCTGAGCGAAGCTAGCTTTGTCACTGTTTAGCCAGCCATCTCAGCCTACAAAGTCTGAATCGATTTGAAATAGAGAACTTCATCGGGGCTGGTCTTGAACCAGCCCTGCGACCGTTCAGGCTGCTGAGCAAAATGCGTTTTATCCCAGTAGCAGCTGTGCCTGGTTATCGATCAGGCGCGGTTTGCCCTCAGTATCAATGGCGCTAAACCGGCGGAAATACTGCTGCAGCGGTTCCGGAAATTCTTCAAACTCGAACAGGGCATCGCCAGCCGCGATCGCAGACCAAAAGTGACGCAGCTTCGGTGCGTACAGCTCAGCTTCGGCTGGGTCTAAGTGCAGCGGCGGCCCGGTCAGCAGCTTCATCATAAAAGGAAAGGAGCGATCGCCCATCCAGTCGCGCGAAGTGGCCTGCAGCGTTGGCCAGTCAGGCACAGCCTCCACTCGGCTAGAGGCGACCTGCAGCTGCGGCTGACCTGCGTCAGTAGAAAGCGTTAGCAGCCGGTAGGGATGTGGATAGCTGACCAGGGAGCCAGTAGTGATTTCATAGAGCCCGCCTGACTGCGCAATATCTTGCACATGCAGATGCCCGGTAAACATCAGCGACACGTTGGCGGCCTGCAGTCGCTGCGTCAGCGCCGCCGCGTTTTTTACCATATAGCGCTGGCCCATGCGGCTGCGCGCCTGACCTGGCAAGTGCTCTAGCGCATTGTGATGCAGCATAACCAGGACGAGCTGATCTGCCAGGGCCGCCAGCCGGTCGTCTAGCCAGTCGAGCTGTGCCTGATCGAGATAGCCATGATGAAAGGGCGTTCCGTCAGCCTCAAATCCATTTGAATTGAGCGCAACTAAATGCAGCCCGTCCAGAATTTCCTGGTGGTAGTAGGGCTGCTCTGGATTCGTATAGCCAAACGGCTGATAGAGCTGTGTGAACTCGGCCAGCGAGACGGTGCGATCGCAGCCATCGCGATGAATGATATCGTGGTTACCCGGCACTACGTAGGTCGGAAACGGCAGCCGCGACAATGTTTTGACCAGCCACTCGTGATTTTCCCGCTCGCCATGCTGCACCAGGTCCCCCGGCAATAGCAGAAAGTCAATTTCCTGCTTAACCAGCGCCGCCAAAATCTGCTCAAAGGCCGGAATACTCACCTCAACCAGGTGAAATCGACTGGGCGCATCCCAGACGGTGTGCGGCAAAGCAATATGCAAATCGCTGACAACGGCAAAGCGACAGTTAAGAGACATACGGTTAGGCGTTTACGTTTAGCCAGGCTTCTTTACTAGACTATTCTATGTTTCCTTCTGGAGGTTTCCCTTGCCCCTAGTCCGTCGCGTTCGTCAGCATGTCAACCCGCTCAGTGATAAGTACGCGCAGCCGGCGGTGCCGCCCGACTGGCAGAGCGTCTATGAGCGGCCACAGCAGCCGCTGCATCTCGACATCGGCTGCGGTAAGGGCTACTTTCTGCGCGATATGGCTGCGGTCTGCCCAGATTGGAATTTTTTAGGGTTAGAAATTCGACAGCCGCTGGTAGAACAAGCGCTGCGGTGGCGAGATCGACAGAGACTGAAAAATCTGCACTTTATCTTTGGCAATGCTAATAATTCGCTCAGGCCGCTGCTAGAAAGCTGGGGCGAGGCGCTGCAGCTGCAGCGGGTCAGCATTCAGTTTCCCGATCCTTGGTTTAAAAAGCGGCATCAAAAACGGCGCGTGGTGCAGCCGCAGCTGGTCGAGGAATTGGCCCAGTTCATGCCCCAAACTGGCTGGGTTTGGCTACAGTCAGATATAGAAGCGGTGGCGCAGGAAATGTGCGATCGCTTTGGTGAACATCCGGGCTTTGAGCGTCAGGGCGACGATTGGCTGGCTGAAACTCTACTGCCAGCACAGACCGATCGCGAGCAAGTAACGCTGGCTCAGGGCAAACCTGTCTATCGCGCTTTGTTTATTCGCAATGAACTATCTGTCTGACGCTGAGGAGACACTTGACTATATCCTGTTTGCCCAGCACGGCTGGGCAGATACTAACCATTCGATTACTCGGTTTGCGCAAGCGCTAGCTGATGATGATGGCATCACCGTGATTTCGCCCAACTTAGGGTTCTATCGCACCTGGTGGCGAATTGCGCCGCTGATTAACCAAGTTGAACAAATCGCGGCTGAACATTTTGAGCTACGCGATCGCGTGCCCAAGCGCATCATTGGCCATTCGATGGGCGGACTAATCTGGCTGGAGGTGCTGCATCGCCACCCTGACTGGTGGTCGCAGGTTGACTCGCTGTCGCTGGTGGGCTCGCCGGTAGGCGGTGCCGATTTGGGCCGCCTGTTCGACCCGCTGCAATGGGGGATTGGTATTGCTCGCGATTTAGGCATCAACCGCCGGCCTATTGCTGAGCGCATCGCACAGCAGATTCCAACGCAGGTGATTGCCAGCGATTTAGATGGCGGCAGCGATGGCACCGTGCCGCTGCAGTGTTCTAAGTTCCGCTATGCGCAGTATGTGCAGCTGGCGGGCATCCATCACGATCAGCTCAAGCATCACCCTGAAGTTGCCAAAGCCATCCAGCAGTTTTGGCAGGCACCGCGCACGGTGGCGCTCGCTGACTTTGAGAATGCCCTGATTGTTGAGCAGCTGCAGGCAATTCCTGGGATGACCGATGCCCACTATCGGGACTTTGCTAAAGCTAGCGTTTGGGCCACGCTGCCGAACGGAGCCACGCTGCGAACCTGGCAAAATGTAGCCAACATTCACCATGTCTTTTTGGCCGATGCGCAGGGCGTTTGCCAGTTTGCTGGCTTTGTCGGCTGGCTGCATACAAAAGCGCTCTATCAGGCGCTTGAGCGTATCAGTAAAAGTTTGATTAACTAGCGGTTAGAAGCTTGCGCCCACAGCTGTAGGCCGATATCTTACAGGCGACCGGCTACAATCTTAGACGACTTCTGAGACGCCTTTGGGTCGACTGAAGCTTGTTTATCGTAAAGCACTCTGCCAATGGATAGTCCTAAGATCGAGCTTTCTGTCGTGGTGCCGCTCTACTGTGAGGCGTCCAATATCGACTACCTGTTTGAGCGGCTAGAAACCGTCATTGAGGCGCTACAGCTGCCCTACGAAATTATCTGCGTTGACGATGGCAGCCATGATGATACGCTGGCGCGCCTGATTGAGCACCATCGCCGCAATCCGCAGATTAAGGTAGTGGCGCTCTCTCGCAACTACGGCAAAGAGCTAGCACTGACGGCAGGGCTAGACTATGCGCAAGGGGCGGCCGTGGTTCCGATTGATGCCGATTTGCAAGACCCGCCAGAGCTCATCAGCGAGCTGCTGGCTAAGTGGCGTGAAGGCTACGATGTGGTCTATGCGCGACGGCGAACGCGGCAAGGTGAAAGCTGGCTCAAGCGGTTTACGGCCAACGCCTTTTATCGCACCATTGGCCGCATGAGCCGAGTGCCAATTCCGCAGGATACAGGCGATTTTCGGCTGCTCGACCGGCGAGTCGCTGACGCGCTGAAGCGGCTGCCTGAGCGTACGCGCTTTATGAAGGGACTATTTGCTTGGGTAGGCTATCAGCAGACCTTCGTTGACTACGATCGAGCACCGCGCCACAGCGGTCAGACGAAATGGAACTACTGGCGACTCTGGAACTTTGCCGTTGACGGCATTACCTCGTTTAGCATGGTGCCGCTGAAGGTCTGGAGCTATTTGGGGCTTGCAATTTCAGGCATTGCCTTTGTCTATGCGACGTTTTTGATCTTACGCACGCTAGTTTTAGGTATTGATGTGCCCGGCTATGCCTCGCTGATGGTCGCTGTGCTATTTCTCGGTGGGGTACAGCTGGTCAGCTTGGGCATCATCGGTGAATACCTCGGTCGCGTGTATGAAGAAGTCAAAGGGCGACCGCTATACCTAGTGCGAGAATTTCACGGCACACCCCTGCCGCCGAGTTCGACTAAACCGCTATCGTCCTCCCTCATTCCAGCTGCCTATCGTGAACATTAAGCGCGCTACCTTACTCATTGTGGCTGTCTGTGCGATCGCAACGGCAGCGGCGCTCTACTTTATTGGCGGCATCGATCCGACCTGGCTGCAGGCCACGCTGCAGCGCGCTGGCATCTGGGCGCCAATTATCTATATTGCTATTTATACGGTGGCGACTATCTTAGTGCTGCCCTCGACGGTGCTCAATCTGGCGGGTGGGGCGCTGTTTGGGGTGTGGCTAGGCACGCTGTGGACAACGGTAGGGGCAATTGTGGCAGCGGTGGTGGCCTTTGCCTTTACTCGCACGGTGGGTCGTGAGCTAGTGGCCAAGCGCCTGGCTGGCTACTGGCAAACTATTGACGCTGAGATCCACCACGGCGGCCTATTCTATATGTTCTCAATTCGGCTGCTGCCGATTATTCCCTACGGGCTGGTAAATTTTGCCGCCGGGCTGACTTCGATTAGCTTTCGCGACTACTTCATCGGCACGGTGCTCGGGACGCTGCCCGGCGTGCTGCCGTTTGTGCTGCTGGGCAGCTCCGGCGTTAAGACCCTGCAAACAGGCAACGTGCTGCCCATCTTTGGCGCGCTGACGCTGATTGGGCTGCTGGTCGGCGGGGCGACCTGGTATCGTCGCCGTCGTCGCTTTCCAGCCGATCTTTCAGATCGCTCTAAGCGGTAGCCGGCCAAACCTAGCTGGGTAGCCTGAGAGCAACGCTGATATTCTGTCTTTTGAGCTAAATTCTTATGAAATTCAGCCGGTCGTCGCTGCTCACCCTAGGTGCGATTGTCAGCCTTGTTTTAGGAATAATTCTGCGCTTTGCTTTTCTCAATCGTCACGAGCTGTGGTACGACGAGGCGCTCTCGGTGCTGCTGGCCTCAGGGCAGCGGCTGAGCTATCAGGCTCCTGAGACGGTCCCGGTTGCGCTTAAAACTTACAGCGCGCTGCTGCAGATACCCGCCGAGTCAGGTTTGGGAGATATCATAGAAACTTTCAAAAACTTGCTTAAGGGGCTGCTAGGCGACCCCCATCCGCCGCTATTTTACCTGTCGCAGCAGGTGTGGATGCGCGGTCTTGGGAACGGTGTGGCCGCAATGCGCAGCCTGGTTGTATTGACTAGCTTGGTTACGATTGCGCTGAGCTATCAGCTAGGCAAGCTGGTGTTAGGTCGCCAGGGCGGGCTCCTGCTGTCGGCGCTGCTGGCGCTAAATCCTTTCTTCCTAGCGCATTCGCTCAACCTGCGGATGTATACGCTGCTGGTGTTTTGGACGGTGCTGAGCCAGTGGAGCCTGCTGGCGCTAATTGAGCAGACTGCTCGAGGCGATCGTCAGCCGCTGCGCCGCTTCGGGCTGCTGGGACTTTTAGCCATTGCGATCGCAGGTGGGCTGCTCAGCCAGTATCTTTTTGCCTATAGCCTGCTGGCGCTGGCAGTGCTGGCGGTAACGCTGGGTAGACGCCGCTGGCTGCAGTATGGGCTAGCGCTGGCGGCCGGCGTGGTGCTGGCGCTGCCCTGGGTGCTGTGGGGAACCCGTCAGCAAATTAACAATCGCAGCGACGTGCTGAGCCAGATTTCGGAAGCCGGCGGCTGGCTTGAGGCTGCCCTGCGCCATCTGCAAGGCATCGCACAGACCTTAGCCAGCCAGCTAGTCTTAGGGCACTGGGTGACTGGGATGGCGCCGCTTGAGGCGGCAATCAAACCAGCGGCTGTTCTGACTGGGCTAGGCGTCATGGTCGGGCTGCTGGTCTGTCTGTGGGGACTCTACCGGCAGCGTGAATATCGGCTGCTGCTCATTAGCTTTGTCTTGGGTATTTTGCCGCTGCTCATCGCGCTGGGGCTCGATATCGTCACGTATAAGTTCACGGTAGGGTTTGGCTGGGGCCGCTCGCTGATTGTGGCGCTGCCGGGCTGTCTGCTATTGATCACCAGCTGGCTCATGCGAGCGACCGGACGCTGGCAGATGCCGCTCAGTCTAGGTCTGCTAACGCTGTATCTGGCCATTGGCGCAGGAGACTTTACGCTGCGCGATCGCGCCATGTTTCAGACCGCTAATCGCTGGGTGGGCAGAGCGCCCAGTCAATCAACGCTGCTAGTGATGAACTCTAAAGCTTGGGGCAACGTGGCGCGGCTAGCTTACTACGTCAATCCTGACTATTCTGTCGATCTGCTGGCAGTGCCCCCACAGACGCTGCCAGCAGCTTTGGCTGACGTGCTGGATGCCGATGCTCGCTATCAGCGAGTGATTTGGCTGAATGCGCAAGATCCAGTCTGGGCCGCCCCTCAAACGGCAGCTGAGGCAAATCAGCTAGAGCAGACCGTAGCAGCGGTTTTAGATCGGTACTACGCGCTGGCTGAGACAGCGTCGCTCAGCGGCACCATGGATATTGACCAGTTTATTCTGAGACTTTACGAATCGCTTTAGCATGGTATCTGTGGTCATGCGGCACTGCTATGCGGTTGCTCATAGTCAGCTTTCCAGTTACTTTCCCTGCCTGGGTACCCTAACGGCAGGGTCTACTATGAGCCGAACACAGCAAACCCAGCGACCTTCTGTGCAATTCCTAGTCGATGATTCAAAAGTTCAGACAGCTCAAAGTCTATCGCTACAGTCGCTTTTCTTTTCTAGTTGTGGGGCTACTCATGACGGGATTGCTGTCTGGTGTGAAGTATTTAGGCGCGTTTCAAAGATTAGAGCTGGCCGTCTATGACTTCAAGACCCTGACCGCCACCGGTTGGAAAGAGCAGTTCGGACATGTGCTGATTGAAGCTATGGCCTGTCGAGTTGCGGTGGTTGGCTCAGACTCCGGTGAAATACCGCATGTGATTCAAGATACGGGCCTGGTTTTTCCAGAAGGACAGGCCGACCAGCTAGCTGACCGCCTACGCCAGCTAATTGAAGATCCTCAGCTGCACGAAAAGCTGGCGCAAGCAGGCTACGACCGGGCAATGGCGCAGTACACCAACCGGGCGCTGGCCAAGGCCCTGCTGGCCTTCTATCGCACGCTTTAGGCCAGTCGTCTCCCAGAAACTACGGTGTTTCCAATTACTCCGTCTCACCGAGAAATTACACAGCAAAGCGCGATCGCTTGTCCGTAAGTGGGAAAGCTCGGTATAGAGCGTGCATCACTGCTATCAACCCTTATGAGCTATCTTTCAGACGCTTATTTACAAGAGCGCTTTGACCTAGACTCCCTCAGCCATCAGTTTCAGCGGCTGGCTCAGCGGGCCAGCCAAGATCCAATTTTTTGGTACCTTTTCTTACATCGCTACAGCTATTTCAACAGCCATGCCACCGCTGCCGCCCTGCGGCTAGCTAGCGCGATCGCGCTGTCTCGCTACGAGTTTGTCGCACCCGGCACGCTGGTTCCAGCCGAGTGTGACTGCGGCTTCAAAGTGGCGCAGCGGCTCCTGAGCAGCTCGGCCTGCTGCGAGTTTGAGCAGCGCCGTCAGCAGGTGCAGTCCATTCTTGCCGCTGCTGGTGACTTTGCTGGGCTGCTGCCGGTAGAGCGCAACGGACTGGCAGCAGCGCCGGACTGGCTGCTGCACTTAATCAACGAATTTGTCAAACGATATGCCGGAGTGCCGCAGGATATTGTGCTGCTCACCAACGGCGTAGGGGTGCATATCGCCTCTGAGATACAGGCCGAAACCGAGCAGCAGCGGCTGCAACAGATAGCCTGGCAGGATGATACCTTCAGTCAGTGCCTCAGGGCTCACTGGCCGGTCAGTGATGAGGCGGCCGATCCTAGCCTTTGGTACCGCTTGATTAGCCGTCCGGGACGGCTCAAGTCGGCGGCGGTCAGCCTGCTAGAGCTGCTGTCGCAGCATCGCTCTGAATCAATCGTACAGATTCGGTGCTGGGTACTAGAAGGCTTTGCCACCTTTGTCAGCATTCAGCGCCTGCTGCTCACCGAAATTGAGCGCGAGCTCACTCAGCTTAGCCAGCTGTCTGCGGCAGCTGCTCCCGTTTGCCATGGCTGATGCCCCCTCAGCTGAAAAAGGGATTTGCTCGAAGATGCAATACCCGCAGAGCGAGTTTCGACTCCGCTCACCTCTCAAGACTGGCAGGTTGAGCGGAGTCGAAACCGGGTTGATTGAGTACATGATTTAGCCGCAGCTCCCTTATTCTGAAACTCAATCCACTAAAGCCCGATCAGCAGCTGACGCTGCTGCCAAAGCATCCAGAGGCCGCTGACGGCAATTAGGCCAAACACCACCTGTCGAAACTGCTGAGCACTCATCTGCGCCAGCACCTGCTTGCCCAGCCAGTTAGCCGGAATACCCGCTAAGCCAATCACCAGTCCGTAGCGCAGATGCTCGCTAGAGAGCACGCCAAAGGCCAGATAGGCAGCTAGCTTAACCAGATGCAGTACGGCCTTATGCAGCGACTTGGTGGCAATCATCTCTTCTTTGAGCAGCCCGTAGCTCAAATACATCGGATTCATGATGGGACCAGTGCTGCCAACCAAGCCAGAACCCACCGCATTGATGAAAGCTACGGGCAGAAAATGCCAGGCGCGGCACTGCCAGTGACTGAGTCGACTGCCGCAGAAATAGTTCAGCACCATCAGCAGCAGACAGGCACCAATGATCAGCTGCAGCCATTCAAGATGCACCCACCGATAGCAGTAGGCTCCCAGCACTGCCCCCGCGATCGCGCCTGGCAGATACCAGCCAGTCAGCGACCAGTCAATCTGTGAGCGAAAAAACAAGCTGCGCTGCGCGTTGCCCACCAGCATACCGGTTGTCACCACCGGCGCTACGGCCTGCGTGCCCAGCAGCGCACTCACCAGCGGAATTAAAATCAGCGGACCGCCGCCGCCCGCGAGCATACTAAAGAACCAGACAACGCAGCTCACGGTCCCAAGAATCAGCAGTACCATCAGGGACAGACGTTCCTGAATAAACAGCATTATTAGCTTACGTTAACTTTTCTGGCTGAGTCTGTATCCTAGTCAGCCTCAGCCGCTGTCGGCTGCTGCCGCTTTACCTACGCTGCCGCTAAAAACCGAAACAGCCCTATGCCTGCCCCGCCGTGCCCACAGAGGTATTCTCTCGATAGAGGGAAGATGCTAGCGGAAAAATCTGCCACCCTGGGCACACAGCCCTCTTAAATACAACCTTTGCGTGAAAGATGACGCCGCTTAAGGCACAGCCATGACTGAAAACGTTCTAGACTGGGTTACCCAGGTGGTTACCTCATTTGGCTATTGGGGAATCGCCTTTTTAATGTTTCTTGAAAACTTAATTCCGCCGATTCCATCGGAGATCATTATGCCGCTCGCTGGCGTAGCCGCCTCTCGCGACGAGCTCAATTTGCAAACAGCAATCGGATTTGGCTCTTTTGGGTCGGTGCTCGGAGCGCTGCTGTGGTACTATATCGGTCAGTTTTTGGGGCTCAGGCGGCTGCAGCTGCTGCTCGATCGCTACGGCCGCTGGGTAGGGCTGTCTAGTCAAGATTTGGACAATGCGCAGCGCTGGTTTTTGAAGCGCGGCGGTTGGACGGTGGGTCTGTGCCGAATGATTCCTGGCATTCGCACTTACGTATCCATCCCAGCTGGCATCACGCGCATGGCGATGGTGCCCTTCCTGCTCTATTCGACGCTGGGCACGGTAGTCTGGGTTAGTTTTTTAACCATCGGCGGCTACTTTCTCGGCAGTGAGTACGAGCGCATCAGCAGCTGGCTGGCACCGATTAGTAAGCTAGTCATTTTCGGGCTAGCGCTAGTCAGCGTTATTTGGCTAGCCCGACGCCTGCTGACGCGCGGTAAATCTAAAGCAAGGAAGCGCTAGCGCTTTCTGGCTGAGACTCTACAAAGGTCAGCAGCCGCTGCAGTGGCACTTCGATTTCTTTAGAGCGGCGGTTGAGCTTGTATCCCACATCGTAGACGGCGCGTGAGAGCAGGTAGTTGTTGAGCAGCACCTTGATTTCTTGCTCGGTTTTGGGCAAAAACGCCTGCTGCTGAGCTGTCTCGAAGTAGCCATGCAAAAAGGCAGCACTGACCCAGGTTTCCCAGAACTGCGCCCACTGCGCCATTCGTTCCACCTGCTCAGGATGGATGACGCCGCTGTCAATTTCGTTGCGTAGACCGTAGACGGCCGCATAGTGGATCGACTGCAGCATGGCAGCCACGTCGCGCAGCGGCGATCGCTTCATCCGGCGCTCGCTGACGTTGCGAGTAGCCTCTCCCTCAAAGTCAATCAGCAGAAAGTCTTTGCCGGTGTAAAGCGCCTGCCCCAGATGATAATCACCGTGATATCGAATGCGCAGCGCCGTAATTTTATGATCGAGCAGCTGACGGAACCGTTCTAGATATGTTTGCTGATAGTCCACCACGGTCTGCGCGAGCGGTCGCAGGTCTTCTGGCAGGGTAGAGAGTTTTTCTTTGAGCAGTAAAAAGACCCTGCCCGTGAGGTTGCGATTGTACTGATAGATTGAGCGCTGATGGAAGCTGCTAAACGGCTCTGGCGCAAAAGCGGCTTCAGTCGCGCTGGCGAGCGCTTTATGAAACTCGGCCGTTCGCTGACCCAAAAGCTGGATATTGGCTAAGTAGGTACCTATCAGTCGCGTTGCTAGCCGCTTGGCCGGCGTGTCTGCTTCGTAGTTGGCCTGCAACGCTAGCGGCGATTGAATGGAGATCAGCACCTCTTCGGTCTCGGGCAGCTGCACGGCTACTTGGTCAAAGTAGCTGCGGATGCTGTCAAGCGTGTATTCCCAAGAGTTTTGAGCGTCTGGGATGTAGGCTTGCAAAATGCCTACCGTTGCCGTTTCGCCGCTGGTGCGATGATAGTCAAGGTAGCCAGCGATCGCATTAAAGTTGTGGAACTGACCTTGCTCACCTAAAAAGCGGCGAATCTCCAAATCGGGGTTGATGCCGTCTTCCACTTTACGAAAGAGCTTGAGAATGAGGTGAGACTCACTCTCGGACTCGCCATCGTAGTAGATCACCGATGTGTTGTTGTACTCGCCCTTGAGCTGAGTTGTATCGCTGGGTAGGCGGGGCTCATCCGATATCAGCGCTTTGGCCACAAGCTTACCTGTCATGCCGTTGTAGGCGCGGTTCTGCATGATGGCATTGAGCAGCTGATGTAGAAAGCTATGGCTGGCGATCGCATCGTAGATCACGCCCACTTCGTCACTGTTTGGCACGCGCAGCTGGGCAATAATTGCCGACGCCGAGTCGTTCAGCAGCTGTCGCGCGGTCTCACCGGTCGCACAGCTCGCAAACAGCAGATAGGTAACCGGGTCGCCCTGCTGATATTCAATCCGCAGGCAGAGCATTTGGGTTTCGCGCTCTGACAGCGCAATCGTTTCGACAATCTGCGCCGTCCGAATTTTACGCACCCGATCGCTCAGCCACTGGCGCCGCACCAGGTAGTGCGGTAGCAATGTCTCCAGCTTAGTCCGCACGGCCGTCTGCGACATCACCGCTTCCCAGCTGTTGATCGTCAGCGTTGGCGCATCGGTGGGCGGCTGCAGCGGCACCGCATTGGGCTTCAGCGTCAGCCAGTAGAACGCATAGGGACTGAGGCTTAAGAAGTAGCTGCCATCTTCTTCAATCGGGGGAAACTCAGTGCGACCGAAAATTTCAACCGGCATGCGGCCCTTAAAGGCGGAAAGGTCGAGCTTCACCGTTTGCACAAATCGCGATAAATTGGCCACCACCATGATCTGCTCATCTTCGTAGCTACGGATGAAGGCCAGCACTTTGCGATTGTCTGGGTGCAGCAGCTGAAAATCCCCCCAGCCAAATGCCTGATAGCGCTTACGCGTTGCAATGAGCCGCTTAGTCCAATTCAGCAGCGAGTTGGGGTTGGCCCGCTGCGCTTCAACATTGATGGCCGTATAGTGATATTCCGATTCGACAATCAGCGGCAGATAGAGCCGATGCGGGTTAGCCCGACTAAAGCCGGCATTGCGATCGGGGCTCCACTGCATGGGCGTGCGCACCCCGTTGCGATCGCCTAGGTACACGTTGTCACCCATGCCAATCTCATCGCCGTAGTAGAGCACAGGCGTCCCCGGCAGCGACAGCAGCAGCCCGTTCAGCAGCTCAATCTGACGCCGATCGTTTTCAAGCAGCGGCGCTAGCCGTCGCCGAATCCCCAAATTCAGCCGCATTTCTGGATCTTGGGCATAGACGCGATACATGTAGTCACGATCTTCGTCAGTGACCATTTCTAGCGTCAGCTCATCGTGGTTGCGCAAGAACAGGCCCCACTGACAGTTTTCTGGAATTTCTGGCGTCTGCTGCAGAATGTCAATGATTGGAAAATTGTCTTCCATCCGCAGCGACATAAACAGGCGCGGCATCAGCGGAAAATGGAAATTCATGTGGCATTCGTCGCCGTCCCCATAGTAGGCTGCGGCATCTTCTGGCCACTGGTTTGCCTCAGCGAGCAGCATCCGCCCGTCGTAGCGATCGTCTACGTACTGACGCAGCTTTTTCAAAAAATCATGCGTTTCTTCTAAGTTTTCGCAGTTGGTGCCTTCGCGCTCATAGAGATAGGGCACCGCATCCATCCGCAGCCCGTCTACGCCCATCGACAGCCAGAAGTCGAGCACATCAAACACCGCCTGCTGCACCGCCGGATTGTCGTAGTTAATATCCGGCTGATGCGAGTAGAACCGGTGCCAGTAGTAGGCCTTTGCCACCGGATCCCAGGTCCAGTTCGAAGCTTCAAAGTCCTGAAAGATGATGCGCGTATCTTTATACTTCTCGGGCGTATCGCTCCAGACATAAAAATCTCGCTCGGAGCTGTCCTTCGGCGCACGCCGCGCGCGCTGGAACCAGGGATGCTGATCTGAGGTGTGATTGACAATCAGCTCAATGATCACGCGAATATCGCGCTGATGCGCCGCTGTTAGAAAAGCCTTAAAGTCGTCTAAGTTGCCGTAGATAGAATTGACAGAGGTGTAATCAGAAATATCGTAGCCATCGTCGCGCAGCGGCGACGGGAAAAAAGGCAGCACCCAGACAGCCGTCACCCCTAGCTCTTGCAGGTAGTCTAGCTTTTCTGTGAGCCCCCGAAAGTCACCGATGCCGTCTCCATTGCTGTCAGCATAGGCGCGCACCGGCACCTCATAAATGATGGCGCTTTTGAACCAGAGCGGGCTGTTGTCTAAGGTCATACAGAATTGCTAGCATAAATATCTCCCCACAAATAGCTAAAATTTAAGTTTTATTTATCCTACAAAAGGATGATTTTGCGCAGTTTGCGCGATCGCGCCGCAGTGGAGGGAGGCATACAAGGTAATCATAGTCGCGGTCTTCGGTTAGTCCAAGTCATTCTGCACGGCGTGACGCACATGAAGCTGTCTTGCCGGCAATGGACCAGAAGCCAAAAAAAAGCAATATGAGAAAAGCAGCAAAGATCTCCGCTAAGAAATCTCTGCTGCGAGCTGACATGCGAAAGAACGGTTGCGCTTGGAAGAAAATATGAGGCGGTTGGCAGTCTGCCTTGTCTACTTCAAGCCTGTCTACTTTAAGCCTGTCTACTTCAAGTAAGTGACGCCGCGATAGCACAGTGCTTGCTGCGGCGCTGTTGCTGGCAGACTGGCCTGACGCAGCTGATAGCGAGCGCCACGATAGGTCATTGCAGTGTTGGTTTCGGCAACAGGAACCTGGGTTCGACTGGCGCTATAGCGAGCGCCGCGATAGGTCATAGAGATATTAGCGTCGGTGGCTGGAACTTGAGCTAGACTAGCGCCGTAATTGCTGCTGTGATAGCTAAGCTGCATGGGAAAACTCCTAAGTTTTGGCTGATGTGTCTCACAATAAGCACCGACCGAGAAGTTATCAGGAATTGAATCGA
>JAAHIA010000730.1 GCA_010671975.1 Leptolyngbya sp. SIO4C1
GAATTTAGCCAATCCTCCAGACTTAACCTCAAGAGGACTTCAAGGGCAATTTCATGCGCTTTTGCTAAATCCTGTAGCTTTTGGAATTGGCTAAATTCACAAAAAAGTGAGTTTGTTGATGCAGCCGATTATGTGCTGATGAAGAATGCTGAATTGTATAAGCGTTTAGCCTGATGCGTTATTTGACGCTAATTGAGATTTTAGAGCTGCATCGCAGAATTATTGAGCAATCTGGTGGAGCATCAGGTATCTGGGATACAGGCTTGCTGGAGTCAGCGATCGCCCAGCCCCGAATGACGTTTGGCGGAGAAGATCTGTACCCAAGTTTGCTTGAGAAAGCAGCCGCATTAGGGTTTTCGATCATTATGAACCATCCATTTGTAGATGGAAACAAACGTACAGGTCATGCGGCGACGGAAACTTTTCTTGTCCTGAATGGGGTGGAAATTAACGCCTCTGTGGATGAACAAGAGCGTGTGGTGTTAGCGATCGCATCGGGCAAACTAGAGCGTGAGGCATTTGTAGAATGGTTGCAACGAAACACAACCGCCAGCTGACAAGTCGTTGGAGCGGCGAACCGAAACCTTTTCTGCTTCGGTTCAAGAATACTGGTCGCTGCTCAACTTGGTCGTTGGGCGACAGCTACACTTCTGCGCCAATACCGTAACCCGAGGAACCCGTCATGGTGAACGATGGAGAGCTACAGCACCTGCGTCGGTGCATAGAACTTGCAACTAAGGCGCTAGTGCTAGGTGACGAGCCATTCGGCTCTGTGCTTGTAGCAGCGGACGGGAAGGTTCTTTTTGAAGATCACAACCACGTTGCCTCGGGTGATCGAACCCGCCATCCAGAGTTCGAGATTGCCCGGTGGGCTGCGGCGAATATGACCTCGGAAGCTAGAGCAGAAGCAACTGTCTATACCTCTGGTGAGCATTGTCCGATGTGTGCCGCAGCCCATGGCTGGGTCGGGCTGGGACGTATAGTGTATGTGAGCTCTTCTGAGCAACTGGCAACCTGGCTTGCCGATCTCGGAGTTCCAGCACCTCCCGTACGAACTCTACCAATCCGTGAAGTGGTGCCAAACGTGGCAGTTGATGGTCCAGTTCCAGAGCTTGTCGAACAGGTGCATGACTTACATCGTCGTTTCCATAGCTCATCGTAGAAAGAGTTAACGTTAGTGCCTGAGAGTATGTACAGGCGTGCATACTCTCATTGAGACGGTCTACCAATGGAATAGAAATAAGGCAGCCGCTAACCTGCGTAAGCCGATCTTGTAGGGTGCGTTCTCTGGCTGTAACTTCTACTGCCTCGCAGATAGATTTTCAGAAACGCACCCTGCTTATAAGTCTCTAACGGCTGAGATCAAAGCGATCGAGCATCATCACCTTGTCCCAAGCAGCAACAAAATCCTTAACCATCCGCTCGTGACCGTCGTTGGCGCCGTAGACTTCAGCCACCTGACGCAGTTCTGCGTTCGAACCGAAGATCAGGTCGCAGCGAGTCGCTGTGAACTTCGTTTCGCCCGTTGTGCGATCGTCGATGTTGAAAGTCATTTCGTGCTCATCCGCCGGCTTCCACTCATAGGCCATGCTGGTTAAGACCCGAAAGAAATCGTTGGTTAAGACCCCAGGCCG
>JAAHIA010000731.1 GCA_010671975.1 Leptolyngbya sp. SIO4C1
TGGCGACGATACCGTTGCCGGCGGTCTTGGCAGTGACCTGATTCTGGGTGACGACGGCGATGACATCCTGCGGGGTGACCTCAACAGCCGCTCTACTCAAGACGGCGGCTCCGGCGGTGACGACATCATCTTCGGCGGCGAGGGCAACGACCGCATTGGCGGCAAGTCCGGCAATGACATCCTCAGCGGCGACGCCGGGGATGACATGATTTGGGGCGACGATGGCGATGACATCCTCATGGGCGTCACCGGCAACGACATCCTGGTGGGCGATAACTTCTCTGGCGGCAGCGGCAGCGACCTGTTCGTCTTCGGCAACGGTGACGGCACCGATACCATCCTCGACTTTGAGGTGGGCATCGACCGCATCGGCCTAGTTGACGGTGAACTCATGTTTGAAGACCTGACGCTGACCCAAGAGGGTGCCAACACGCTGCTAGGTGTGGCTGAGAGCAGTGAAACCTTGGCGGTGCTGAACAACGTTCAAGCGTCGGCCCTGGGCGCGAGCAGCTTCGAGATCGTGCCAGATGTCTCGAATCCAGAGGAGGCACTGGCGCTGGTCTAGGTTGTGTCTATCGGTGGAGCAAGTCTTGACTTGCTCCACCTTTTCTTGTTCAAGGGTTGACCAGATGAGCCACTCACTATTTTCTAATTTTCCCGCCTCCTACCTAAGGAAAAACGATGGCACAAGTTAGCCTGTCGGCCTCCACCAGCTTCGACAATGACCCCAATCGCCTAGTCGAGGCCGAGGGAACCATTGTGACGCTCAGCTTAAATTTAGACTCATCTCCACCAGCGTTCGGCACAGCGGTTACAATCGCCAGTCCTAATCTGTCGGAATTCGATATCGCTCAGATTCAGGCAGTGGGCGGTGAGCTGACGCTAGGCGAGGCGGTTGAAGCGCAGCTACAGGCGGTGTTAGCCAGTAAGCTGACGGCGGCGGTACCCGGGGGGGCGATCGCAACCACCTCTCCCCTCGGCAGCTGGTCTGGCGCTGCTGGCCTGGCCGATATCGAAGCAGATACGCCCCTCCAGCCCGACGACCGCTTTGAAATTGGCAGCATTACCAAAACCTTTACCGCCACCACGCTGCTCAAACTGGTGGAAGCCGGCACGCTATCGCTTGACGACACATTGACCGACTGGCTGCCAGAATCAGTCACTGCTAACGTTGCAAACGCCAGTGAAATTACCCTGCAGCAGCTGCTGAATCATACCAGCGGCGTGCCGGAATACGACTTTATTGTATTAGAACAGGGGATGACCAATCCCTTTGTCTTTTTACGTGACTGGCAACCGAGCGAGATTATTGAACTCATCGGGGATTCGGAGCCGGTCTTTGCCCCCGGCACCGGCTGGCAGTATGCCAACACCAATTTCATCTTGGCGGGTATGATAATCGAAGCCGCTACCGGCAACGATCTGGCTAGCGAAATTCAAAGCAGAATTATTGACCCGCTAGGATTAGACAATACTTTCTTCTCAACCACTAAAGACACCATTCCCAGCGGCTACATTAGCGGCTATCTCGATTTTGACGGAAACGGTACCCTTGATGACGTTTCCATTGTCAATCTGTCCTGGTCTTGGGCGGCAGGGGCAATGGTTTCAACCACTGATGAT
>JAAHIA010000732.1 GCA_010671975.1 Leptolyngbya sp. SIO4C1
TCTGCTGCACTCAGCCATAGCCAAATTCGGATTGAATATCCTTTGACGGTCAATCAGTGGCTAAAGGGCACGCTAGACTATCTGCTGCAGGCATCTCAGAGTTTCTTGGTGAGTGAAGCCAAGAATGACGATCTCAGCCGAGGATTTACCCAGCTGGCAACAGAGCTAATTGCCATAGCAGAGGTAGAAGATTTGCCCCAGTTCTACGGCGCTGTCACCATTGGCGATGCTTGGCGATTTGGCCGTCTAGATACGAACAAAAAGCACATTGTTCAAGATATTGCGCTCTATGCAGTGCCGACTTCTCTAGAAAAGCTGCTGCGAATTTTGCTAGGTATTTTGACCGGAAAAAGGGAAACGGTTGCAGATCGCTAGAAGCGAGCCCTGCTTGGAATAAGATCTCGGTGGCTAGCGGTTGGGAACATACCCTGTGCTCACAGCGGAGGATCACATGCGAGAACTAACCTATTACGTGGCCTGTAGCGTAGATGGATTCATTGCACATCCTGATGGATCACACGGTGGATTTGCTCAAGATAGCGATTACTTTGCTGCCCTTTTTGCAGCGTTTCCTGAGACGGTGCCCTCTCATCTACGCGAAGTGATGGGGGTTACGGCTGAGAATAAGCGGTTTGATGCGGTTTTGATGGGCCGAAAAACTTACGAGATCGGTCTCAAGGAAGGGGTAACCAGCCCTTATTCACACCTGAAGCAATATCTCTTTTCTCGCAGCATGACAAACAGCCCAGATGAGCGAGTAGAGCTGGTCTCAGACAGGGCTGCTGAGCGAGTTGCTACGCTCAAGCGCAAATCTGGAAAGGATATCTGGCTCTGCGGTGGCGCAAATTTAGCCACTGCCCTGTTTACGCATGGCCTAATTGATCGACTCATTCTCAAGCTAAATCCGTTCTTAATGGGCTCAGGCATTCCGCTGTTTTCAGACGTGATTCAGCAAACGGCGCTAGCGCTGAGCGATCGCAAGATTTATGACAATGGCGTTTTGCTGCTGGATTACCGCGTGAAGTAAGGCCCAAAGTGAAGCCTGAAGCAAGCGTTTTGGTAAAGCGACGGTGCGCTCTTAGCAGTCATCAACCATAAAAGCCATAAATAAACGTGAGTTCGATATCAAAATATAGCAGGAGGCAACGCCGCTAATTCTTTAGATGCCATGTCTAGAGCGGGTTCGGTGGGACGGTACGAATACGCGATTAATCCACCGACGAGAAGGGGCGTGGACGCTTGGCTATACGTTTCAAAAGCGGTGCAAAAATCATCTACATCACAGAAGATTTGAGTCACATCAAGGCGCGGTAGACTGAATACTCATGGCTGGGACTGTTCTGCTTTTGACAGACAGAACTTACTACCTAGCCCTTTTTTTGGCTATTTGAGGGCATTGAACTCACGTTAAAATAGATTTATAAGTTTGCGTTTGAGTTCTTAAGTGATGTCATCAGCGCTGTTAGACAAAATTCAAGCGTCCATTGGTCAGCTGCCCTATGCGGAAAAGCTGCTGCTAGTAGAGTGGATTATTCGCAGTCTAAGGGTAAATTCATCCTGGGTAGAGCTGGATGAATCTACGCTAGTTGACGATTCGGCTGATTGGCAGCTCG
>JAAHIA010000733.1 GCA_010671975.1 Leptolyngbya sp. SIO4C1
GAGCCAGCCCCGGCTGCTCTGGCTGGCTCGCTTCGCTCTTTTATAACTATTGAAATAGGCATGACTGGAGCAGTTCTACAGACAATGAAAGTCGAAGCCAGTCATCTGCTTTTGCACTCTACCCTCAAAAAGCTTGACCGCTTTGAGTTGCTCATTCTCGATGACCTTGGCTATGTCCAAAAGTCTGAAGTCGAAACCTCGGTGCTCTTTGAGCTGGTTGCTCATCGCTATGAACGAAGAAGCTTGGTGACCGCCGCTAATCAACCCTTCAGTCAGTGGGATAGCATCTTCCCTATTTCGATGATGACGTCGCTAAGGAAAATTTTGCGAAAATAAGTAATATTGAATTGTTGTTGGAGGGTGTGCAGCTTGACTAATAGCGCTAAAGAAACTGAACAGCAGCAACGCACTATGACGATTGTGAAAGCATATCCCCTGGTGGTGACGACTTAAGTTTGGTTGTTTGAGATACGCTGAATAAATAATTCCACATCCATGGGTTTTGTTGCACCAACGTTGAGAAGCCACTGCGGCGGTATCTCAGCGATTGCTCCCCGCTCGTCGATATTATAGTCGTAGCAATAGCTGATGAAAATCACATACTACGTAGCCGCGAGTCTTGACGGTTTCATCGCGAGAGCGGATGGCGACGTTTCCTGGCTCGATGAAATGGACCTCGGCGAAGACGAAACCGATCTCGAGGAGTTTTTCAGTACGGTCGACGGTCTCATCATGGGTCGGAATACATACGACTTTATTTTCAACTATGGATCATGGCCATACGAGAACAAACCAACGTGGGTCTGCACAAGTCGCGACCTCCAACCGCTTGAGGGAGCCAACCTGATTGTGGTTGGAAATATCGACGACGTTATCAGCGGAGCCGCAAGCAGAGGCTGCGGCCACCTCTGGCTCGTGGGTGGCGGGCAGCTAGCGTCTGCCTTCATGGCTAAGGGTCTGATTACTAACGTGAGTATTTCCGAGATGCCAATCGAATTAGGCGCCGGTATTCCGCTTTTTTCCGATCACAGGCTTGAGGATATTGCTTCCGAGAAACGAAATGTCATAGAGAAAAAGGGATTTCGGCAAATTGAAATCATCCTTGAGAACAATGGCGATATAACAGCCGGATGAACCGGAGCCGGAACAGCCGGGCTGGCTCGCTTCGCTCGTTTATGACTATCGAAACAGGCATGGCTGGAGCAGTTCTACAGGCACAGGACGAAAGTCGAAGCCAGTCATCGCGCACGAGTGTAGCGTCCTGACGGAACACCCGTCTGCTCGAAGCCCGACTAAAGCTGCTTAATCAAAATTGGCGCAGACTCGTGACGCTGAGGTGCCTCAGCGTCTTCGATGGTAATGGCCACTGCCTCGACTAGATCAGCGTCGCGAAACGCCCTGGGGACTAAAATTTGCTCTGACAGCAGCGCTTGGTCATTAACCGTAAATACTTCGGTTAAGATGGCATTTTTATCGTCGGTGGTGTAGGCCGCATCGGTCTCGGTTGACCCGAATCGTCTCCAGGCCACACTCACGGTCAAAAATCTGCCCCCCCTACCAGCCGATAAGGTGTACGTGCTCTGGACCGTATTAGAGACCGATGCG
>JAAHIA010000734.1 GCA_010671975.1 Leptolyngbya sp. SIO4C1
CTATGCTGGAGTGGTCAATCTAGCCGATTCTTAGAAGAGGTTTTGACTACCCCCTCAATGTAGAGCTTTATTTGGTAATCCTATGCTGTCGTACACCACTCCTACCTGTAGCGACCGCAGGTATTGTACAGACAGGCCATCTCATAATGTCTCTAAAAACTGATAGTCTACGGTTCGGTTTCTTGCGATCGCATCGGCACCGATCTATCCGCTCGCCCCTTCCCTGGCGTAACTTGTAGTGCCTGAATCGACTGCACCTGGGCCACTGTACCTCTGGCGTACTGGTCAATCGTAACTGCGCTTACCTGCTTCACCCCCTGCTGAAACTGGGCATACGGCCCCTGGTGCAGCAAATGAACGACCGCCTCCGCTGACTCTCCTGATCGCAAAGCAGCGGCCACCACCTTCTGATCCAACTGAATCGCCATCAGGTCGCTGCTGATGTGCTCTCGATACAGGTCAGCATAGCTCCGAATCTTGCCCGTCACCGCATTGGCATATTCTGTGTAGCGCTGCTTCTGGGCATCCTCTACTATCGTTTTCGCATAGTGCAGCAGCTTCGGCAGCGCCGCTTTCCTGTCTTCTGCCGACAGTGCCCGTGTCTCATACTGAGCAAATGGCCCCTGCGCGATAAACTGAATCACCTGCCGAGGCGAATGCCCCGCCTGCAAAGCAATCCTAGCCACCGTTTGGTCCAATCCCTGAGCCGCTTGCTGCGTCTCCGGCTGATCGCTGACGTATTTCTCAAACAGTGCCTGATAGCTGCTCAAATTTTCTCGTAGCGCCGCTTTAGCGAAGGCCAAATATTGTGCCCGCGCCAGCTGACCCTTCTCTGTTTCGGGTTCCCGAGGGCCAGGCAACGAGGTTTGTTTCCGCTTTGCCATTGCGACTACCCCCTACAAGACATCCGAGAAGTCATCGAGCAACTCATCCTGAGCCAAGACTGAGATATCGCCCCTTGGCAGCGACGGTTTATCTGAGGCAGGTAAATCGACGTCAGCAGAAGGACTACTGACATCGCTCGCAACCTCAGCAGCCCCGATCATGGCAGGCGTAGATTCCAGCCCAAACGCCTCTCGCAGATGCTGAATCTGCTCCTCCATGCGCCAGATCGACTGCTGTGCCAGTTCCTTCAATTCTGCCTCAGAATGCTCCCCACTATCTCGATAGGCAAAGGGCAGCCAGAAGGCTCGAACCGCCGTCGCTGCCTTCTCCTTGCCCTTATACGTCTCATGAATCAGCCAGGCGTAAGTAATACCGTTGGGAGAGCTGCGATCCGGCTCAAACACGAATCGAACGCGTGCTTTATGTCCAGAACCCGTGGCTTCTGACGTGGACGAAGGGCTTTGTCTGCGGGGCATAGGCTGATACCTTCAGCAATTCTGCCATAATCGTAGCTCATCAGCTGAGTTCTAATGCTGACTGAATGCCTACTTGGCATGCAAACTATGCCCAATGAAATCTAGGCAACTCTATTGCGCGACAGTGAAGGTAGGCGGGTGACGCCAAGCCGGTTGTCGGGTTTAGCCAAACCAGGGTGAGACAGGACTATCGGTGTAGGGGTCAGCTTAACAGGGTTGTCAAGAGCGCAAGAAAAAG
>JAAHIA010000735.1 GCA_010671975.1 Leptolyngbya sp. SIO4C1
TGCACGGCGGCTCGGCTGAGTTTGCCGCGATCTATACGGCGCTGCGGCTGGTGATAATTTTTCTCTATGTGCAGGCCTGGCGGCATGTGCCGCCGTCGAGAGAGCTGACGGCTCGCTATATTCTGAGCTTTTCGATTGCCTTTTTTCTCTGGCTGCTCTCAATGGCTGTGCCGGAGCCGGCTCGATTTTGGCTCTGGGCGATCGCGCTGCTGATTGAAATTAGCAACGGTCCGATTACCTATCTCACCATTCGCTCGGTGCCAGCTCAAGAGTCGCATATGGATGAGCGCTTTGGCCTATTTGTGATCATTGTGCTGGGGGAAGCCATTATCGCGGTGGCTACTGGCGTTTCACAAACCGACTGGCAGTGGCCCAGCGTACTGACTGGCATAGCCGGTTTCTTAACTGCCGTCAGCCTGTGGTGGATGTACTTTGAGCGGGCCGATGAGTCAACCATTAATCAGGCGCTACGCGGCGGGAAACAGGCGCTGCTGAGATCGTATATCTATGGCTACAGTCACGTTTTAGCCTTTATGGGCATTGTTGCCACCGGCGTCGGCATTCAGTTTGCGATTGAGGCCGCCGCCGGTCATGCTTTTCTTGCCGAAGCCCGGACGGTGCTCTGCGGCGGTGCTGCTGTTTTTCTAGTAGGGGTGACCACGCTGCAGTGGGCTTCCCCCAGTTCGCTGCCGGGCCGGGTAATTGGCGCCAGACTGGCGCTAGCAGCTTTGGTACTGGGCTTAATCCCCCTCAGCGGAATGTCTCCGCCGGTAACCGTAGCGCTGTTAAGCCTGTCGTTAGTTGCCCTCAATCATTTTGACGGCGTGGCGCTTGCACCGGTATAGATAAGGGCTATGGCTATTCCTGAATCAGATAGCTGGGGTCGCCAGATAAAACTTGCTATCTAGCAGCACCGCTAAATCATACGGACAGGTTGGAGGAAAAGACTCTTCTGGTAGCCCCGTTTCTGCAGCTGCTAGCGTCACCGCTTTGAGATAGGCTTTTTGAATAGCGGCTTCCAGATAGGCTTTCAAACTGGGACTATCTTCAAGTAAATCTGCAATCTCTAGACGCTGGATCTTGAGCGTTGCCAGCCAGCTACGGCTGCGACGCTGTGGCTGATATTCCCACTTCAGCAGATGCCCCGTTAAAATAGCCAGCCGACTGCGAAGCTCGCGCTGCTGCTGCTTGCCTAAGGATTCAATCTCCTCCATCAGATTGGGCAGATCGAGATGCTGCCACTGGTGGTGACGCAGCAGCCTTGTTTGTAGCTGTGTCCAAGCATAGAAGTCAGTTTCGTAGAGTGTAGTCGACATGACGTTGTCAGTCAGTTTTGGGGTGACTTCAGGAGTAGACATTGGCCTCATTCCAGCAGTGATACTACTTAATTCTAAGGGCCTTTTGAGAGGCCCGTATTCTATAGCTTTCGCCATTTAGGTTAGGACATCGAGGATCGCTACACTCCACAGCGCATGATCAAATGGCGGTGCAGCCTTGTCCTAACGGAACTGGCAGCTGCTGTAGTAGCCCACTGAAAAGGCTAGCTAAACCCACAGGTCAAGATTGAGATCGTAATAGCCTGCTTGCTCAGGC
>JAAHIA010000736.1 GCA_010671975.1 Leptolyngbya sp. SIO4C1
CCCAAGCATCTTAGACTGTAATCAGATTCAGGCATTTCTGAATGCTCGCGGTGTGGTGCTCAGCTGCGATCGCATTGCCAAGGTTCACTACGGAAGAACGCCGTTCTACTTCGAGGCGATCAACTGTGACTTGAAGCAGGTCAAAGAACAGCTAGAGCCGCTGCAGCTGCATCTAGGCTTGAGCGAAGCCCCCACCGCTGAGATTGAGCAAGGCAAGGTCAAGCTGGTCGCTCAGCTCAGCCAGGAAAGCGCGCCAGTCACCAAAACTGAACTGAAGCTTGTAGACGCGCCGCTGAGCCGATTGGAAGCTGCAATCAACGACTCTATCCACCTGCGGGTGGTGGCGCCATCTGGCAGCGGTAAGACTGTGCTGCTAGGCAACTTAATCAACTATCTGGCCAATACGCTGCAGCTCGATTACGTCCTATCAGATCCCAAGGTGACCGACCCTGAGAACTGGGGAAACCTGAAGCCCACCTACTACAGCGCTGAATGCTTGGTGCATTTCTTCAGCCTGACAGAAACAGCCCTGGTTCGCATCGATGAAGCGGCGCGCTGGGCCAAAGCAGGCAAAGGCCAGCCCTCGTTTGAGCCACAGTTTCATATCCTCGATGAGCTTGAATTTTTGTATGGCCTATCCGAGATTTCAGGCGTCAAAGACTTCAATCCGAAGATGTTCAAAATCAATGCCAAGACGATGCTAAAAGTGGGCCGAGAGCACAAGTTAAAACTACTGTTTGTGACCCAATCACCGCTGCCATCTGATCTAAATCTGCGGCGCAATGACTTTGAAAATTGCTCGTCTATTTTCCTAGGTTCAGCCATTAGTGAAGCCTTAAATCAGACCCACGATGAAGGGCTGCTGCGCGATGTGCCAAACGAGCTGATTGCTAAGCTAAAAGCAGAGTATCGAGCTCGATTGTCACGCGATGATAAGTGGATTTATCTATTCTTTAATCCAGTAAAGCCGCATGATGTCTTCTTTGGTCGTTGCCCTTCACCGGGGCACTATGCAATGCTGGCAGCCAATTCTGAAGAAGCCCAAAATCAGGGGGGTGGCAGTCCGGCGGTCGCCGTTGGCAAAAGTGCTGAAAGCCAGCCGCAGCCAGCCAATGCCGACATTGGCACCGAGCCCACGCCATTGGCTGATATTGGCCGCTCGTTGGCTGATGATGGGCTATCAGCGCTGCTGGCGGCGGGGACTCACTGTCCTGATTGTGGAACCTGATTGACTGACAAAACTAGAGGGTCGAGCAGGTCAAAAGGTTGCTATGAGGCAATTTCAGATGGCATAGATGGGAGTCAGCGTTCTAGAATCAGATACCACTCAAACCCATAGAACGCTGTGAAAAAAAACTCCCGTCTCTACAATGCCTTGAGTGCCTGGCTGGGTCAAGCCTGCCCCTGGGCACACAAAGCCCACTTAACGACCTGCTTGCTGATGGTGGTCGCGCTGATTCAAAGCGGAGAAGTGAACCTCACTCGCTGGGTGCCCTATCTACCCAGTCGAGGTCGCTACGCTCAAAGCAAGCAAAGGCGGGTACAGCGCTGGCTCAACAATGCTCGCATCAATGTCCACAAGCTATACAAGC
>JAAHIA010000737.1 GCA_010671975.1 Leptolyngbya sp. SIO4C1
TTGGCTGAAGGTGTCAAGCGTCCATTCAGGCAACTCCTGGCTTCTCAAGGCGCAGAGAAGCAGATTGCAGGCATTGTCGCGACCGCCCAGCGTACCTTCAAGAGTTTTACGGGAAAGGACCTAGTTTCCAGCTTCTGTGGCAAAACGACAATTCCGCTGGACCTCACGGGTAAGCAACTGCTGGTACTGCAGATGGATATTCAAAAGCGCGATGCGGTGAGCCCATTGCTGGCAGCCGTGCTTCATCTGATTGTGACGCGCAACTTTACTAAGTCGCGCAAAGCACCCCTGGTCGTTGCTCTAGATGAACTGCCAACGCTATACCTGCCAGATTTGCCGAAGTGGATCAATGAGTTTCGCTCGAATGGGTTCGTTTCAATTCTGGGATACCAGAACTTTGCTCAGCTGCAGCATATCTATGGCCGCGACCTTTCTAAAGCGCTGTTTGCGGCCTGCGGCACAAAAGTGTTTTTCAATCCCAAAGATCGAGAAACGGCTCAGGAATTCTCTAGCTATTTGGGCGATCAAGAAATCCGGTTTTTTACCCGCTCACGCAGCTATGGTCGCCATAGTAGCCATAGCCGCTCAGAGCAATATCAGAAAGTACCACTGCTGACCTCAGACCAGATTCTGAAACTGGACCAAGGAGAGTGTGTCTTTATCAACCCAGCCTATCGGGGTGGCGGTGAAGCTTCAGTCCCGCTGAGAGCCAAAGTCAAAATCTCGCCGCGCGAAATTAAACTTCAGCAGCGCAGCTTTGAGCTTTGGGATAAGGAGCTCTGTCAGCGATTAATCGAACGAGCCGAACAGCAAGGTGAATTTGACCTGAGGGAATCCGCTGAAATTCGCCGAGCGGTAGCCGAGCGGCTATTGCCTTTGCCGCTGAAGACAGCAGATTCAGAAGCTGCTGAAGCCTCCGACTTTGATGCCGATATTACCGAAGACGAATTTGATGAAGTATTTCGATAGGAGACCCCCATCATGGCATTATTCATTCGACCTGACGAAGCCCAAGCCATTCAAGAAGATGAAGTCCAGCTGCTATCGGCTGGGGCTCAGCTGATGCATCAGCTGTCTGCCCTGATTCAAAGAACGCAGCTGGCTCGACCACCGCTGAGTGCCGATACGCTACAGATTCAGATGGGCAGACGATTGATCTATGGTCAGTTACCGAATGGTCAATTCCGTAATGAGCTGGATTCGCTCAAGCTCAAGGTAATTCTTGGGGTCATTCAAAAGGCTGTTGCCCCTGGCGCTGCTCCCTATCAAGATTCACTACCGGCTCTAGAAATTCGAGAGGGCGATACGCTACTCTTTCGACAGGAGATGGATGGAACCGCTACGGTCAATCAGCTGCAGCCGCAGAGCAGTCAGTCAGATATTGTGTTATCGCGATCGGGTGAATCTCAGGCGCCAGAGCGAACTCGCCAGCTAGAGGAGACCGTTCGACAGTTTTTACAGGTTGCAAAAACTTGACCGATGACCACTCGACACTGCTCGATCGCGCGCTCGCGCTGGGTCGGGGGCGCGTTGGTGATGAGATGCTGTCGTGGTCGATGGCCCAGAAGGTCCACGCCGACTGGT
>JAAHIA010000738.1 GCA_010671975.1 Leptolyngbya sp. SIO4C1
TCGTGATCATCACGCCGATGATCAACGCCCCAGACCATAAATTTCAGCAAATCGGGCAGCTGCCACTGCCGCAGGTGCAGCCCCCTGTAGCGCAGCAGAGAGCTACCAGCTAATGCCTGCAGGGCGCTGCCAAAGCAGAGAACTAGAGAAACTGTCCAGGGCAGACCGTCTACCCAAGAGACGGCAAAGGCTCCGAGCGCTACCCCGACCCAAAGCGGGTTGCCATAGAGCAGCAGCGCCGCCAGCGCAATGCCGGCCGGTGGCCAGAGCGGCGAGGCAACGGCCTCAATGCCGAGTGCTGCAGTCGATAGCTGAGCGGTTAAAAAATAGAAAACGGCTAGAAAAAGTACGCGCCCCCAGTAAACTGAGCGTCGTCGATGCCCCTTGCCCATGGTTCGTAGATGCGGTCAGTAGTGTCATTACAATACCCATCTTTGAAAAGGGACGCTAGAAGATCAGGCTGCGGCGGTCGCTAATTTACCCACAGCTTTCTCCAGGGGGCAAAGGCATTGCTTACACCGTTGAGCGTAAACTGCAGCTCAGGGTAGTGACGACAGAGCACGTCTAGCATGGTGTTGTCGTTGATCCAATCGAGCCCAAACTGAGTGTAAACTTCAGCCCGGTAGTCTTTGGTAAAGAAGCGATCGCTCTTTAATCGCCGCGATGCCATCAGGATAAAGATGCGAAAAGCCGTGTCGCTAAACCCAAAGCCCGCCGGCAGATCTTCAGCGAACATGCCCACCATCAGATCAACAGCATCAATGTCGTTGTTGTAAACGGCTCGCAGCTCTTTGACCCAGGCTTCGTTGCTGGTAATGTCTTCAAAGGACTTAACCCGCTCCCGGCCAATCAGCTCTCGAAATCGATTGTATCGAGGGACGCCCCGTTCGCGATCGCGCAAAATATCAATCGCGGCTAGATCAAATACTTCGCCATTGTCTCGCACTAGCTGCTGTAAAAATTTGGGATAGTTATGCAGCGTAATCGCACCGGGATGAGCAATTCCTAGAGAATAGAAAAGATCTCTCATGCCGAACTCTTCAACAACGGCTCGAGAGCGCTTGCCGGCAACTTCAAAGAAGTTTGTCGCTTTTAACAAAGCGCCGTCCTTGACTGAGAGAATATCAAAGTCGTCTGGGATGAGCGGATGCAGCCGATAGACAGAAACAAACTCTTCTGTGAGATAGTAGGGAGCCGTGTGGTGATCGGTGGGTGAGCCCACAATACCGCTGAGAATTTCGCCTTCTCCAATGCGACCAACCAAATCCTTTACATGCTTGCCCAACATGCCCCACCAGTTGGCCTCCATGGCTATCTTCAGAGCAGGATGGCCTAGAATGCCGGGCGTCCATTCCACTGTGTGGATTTTAGCCATTAGCGCAGCGTTGATCAAACGCGCGTGGCCAAAGAGCCGATCGTCGCTCCAGTCAGCATATTGCTGCTTGAGGTGATCGCAGATCACATTGTGCTCTTTGACAAACAGGGTGTGTAAAAGGCTAAGCCCAATCCACCAGTTATCGTTGAAGCCCGTCAGGTCAATTCCGCTGGCCTCATCTACGGGCAGTAGCCCCTGGTCGTCTAA
>JAAHIA010000739.1 GCA_010671975.1 Leptolyngbya sp. SIO4C1
TGTACAGCAGATACAGCAGCAGCACGACCTCCTCCCCGACCGCGTGGTATGCCCCCTGACCTCGGCAATCCTGCTACGATAGGCCAGCTGGCCAGGCCCGCCAATAGTAGGCTATTTTTCTCACTATTTTACCTGCGCTACTGACTCTCAGGCGCAATCACCCAGCTAGGAAACTGCTGAACAGCGTCTAAGCTGGCTGCTTCTTCATAAACTGAGAGTCGATCGAGATGATGCCTGTAAAGCATATAGTTGCCCATTAAACAGTAGACACCTACCATCGCAGCGGCTGAAGAGG
Organism: Leptolyngbya sp. SIO4C1; assembly: GCA_010671975.1. Lineage (GTDB taxonomy): Bacteria > Cyanobacteriota > Cyanobacteriia > Phormidesmidales > Phormidesmidaceae > SIO4C1. The sequence goes on from JAAHIA010000739.1 coordinate 296, forward strand.
CCACCAAAAACCCTGCCAGCATCAGCGAAAACTCCTGACTAGCAATTGCTCGCTCCATCAGTTGTAGTGCCCAAGCGACTAGGCTGATCACAATTGCTAAGATTAGAAGCGTCATAAACCTGTGCTTTATGAGCAAATCTTTACATATTGTAACAGCGCTCTAAGAAAATGGCACTGGCTCGCTGCGCCAATTCCGGCTGCCGAGCTCTGTCTAGAGAATGACCTGGGCAATGACCTACTGACGCGTCAGCACGTTTCGCTGGCTGAGGTAGGTTTTGATCTCGCTAACGGTGAGCTGACCGTAGTGCAGCAGCGAGGCCAGCAGCGCGGCTTCGGCTTGGCCATCTGTGAGCGCTTCGTAGATGTGCTCACAGCTACCTGCCCCGCCGGAGGCGATGACGGGTACCGAGACAGCAGCAGCGATAGTCTGTGTTAAAGACAGATCGTAGCCGGCCTGAGTGCCATCTGCGTCCATGCTGGTGATCAGCAGCTCGCCCGCACCGCGCTCAGTCACAGCCTTGGCCCAGGCCACTGCGTCTAGCCCTGTGTTTTCACGCCCGCCTCGCACATAGACATCCCAGCCTGGATGGCGGCTATCTTCGCGACGCCTAGCGTCAATGGCCACTACGATGCACTGTGCGCCAAACCGCTGGCTGGCTCGATAGACTAAATCAGGATCGCGAACCGCAGCAGAGTTGATGCTGACTTTATCTGCCCCGGCGCGCAGCAGCCGCTTGATAGTGTCCAAAGAGCTGATGCCACCGCCTACGGTGAGCGGAATAAAAACTTGCTCAGCGGTTTGATAGACTACGTCGAAAATAATGTCTCGGTCTTCGTGCGTCGCTGTGATATCTAAGAAAACTAGCTCGTCTGCGCCAGCTTCGTTATAGGCTTTGGCTAGCTCGACTGGGTCGCCAGCATCTTTGAGGTCGACAAAGTTGACGCCTTTGACAACGCGACCTGCTTTCACATCTAAACAGGGCAAAATTCGTTTGGCAAGCATACCCGCAGAGCTCAATAGGACAGCAGCAGAAAATGTGTTGGGTCTAGGATATCTCAGACGGGACAAGACGCTGATAAACTGAAATTTGGTCTTAATTCTTAACAGTAGTTTAGGAGTGCGCTAAAGGATGGCTATAGAAATCGGCCAGCAGGTTAAGATTTGTCGGCTAAGAGATCGAGTTTCGACAGATGTTGCCGGTCGCTTAGGTCAGGTTGGAGTAATCAAAAAGTACAAGATGGTCGACGGCAGCGGCGTTGGCGTGGTGGTTGAATAGCTAT
>JAAHIA010000074.1 GCA_010671975.1 Leptolyngbya sp. SIO4C1
CGTCCTGCTTGACAAAGCAGGACGAGTTCGTGCTGGCTTCTCGGAGAAGGTTACTATTCTCTTCCTTACTGTTGTAGATATTTGTATTGGTTTTCTTCCAATTGGTGGAGATATTGTAGATATATTTTTTCGAGTTCACTCTTGGAACGGTAATCGGCTACTAAACTGTGCCAATATTCAGTTAGCAATAATTGATCGCAGCCGCAGTCAAATAGCGCAAGGGCTTGACCCTGATTTAGGAAAGCTAGAAGATGTTCTGTTTAGAAACGGTAGGACCAAGAGAGAACGTGCGTTGAAGTATGCAGCAGTTATGGGGATTTTATTGTTGCTCCTTGTCGGATGCGTAGTTATTATCGGCTAAGTTATACCTACATTCCGCAGGTTGCCAAAGAGTTAAGTCGGTGCATATCGCTCATATTTCACTCTCGCCGAATAATATTTGAAACCCCATTCCCTTGTAGCCAAGCTAAATTATCCCACTGAGCCAAAATGCAAAAATAGATGGAAACAAGGCAACTTTTTATTCTTTGTTAACTTTGACTTAAGAGCGTTAGGGATTTGCTCGAAAATGAAATACCCACAGATCGAGTTTCGACTCCGCTCAATTCCCAAAACTGGCAGGTTGAGTGCAGTCGAAACCGGGTCGATTGGGTACATGATTTAGCCGCAGGTCCCTTAAACCTTCGCGCTAGGAACAATAGGACCCGGCATCGCAGCCTCTGCCTGCCCATTGAAGCTAAAGGCGCGAAAATGCTTCGCCTGCTCCTCAATGCGGCTAGCGATGCGATCGCAGACCAGGCCGCAGAGCTGAAAGCTCAAATCGTCAGCCACTCGGTAATAAGCAGAAGTACCTTCAGTGCGGCGGCTTAAAATGCCAGCCTGCAGCATCACCTTGAGGTGCTTAGAGACGTTGGCCTGGCTGGTTGCGGTAGCGTCTACCAGCTCCTGCACGCACTTTTCCTCTGACCCTAGGAGATTGAGAATCTTTAGGCGCATGGGTTCGCTGAGCACATTGAAATAGTCAGCCACCTGCTGAACCACCTCGGCGGATACAGGCTCCATTGGCATAGCCCCAAACAACGTCGTAAGAACGGACGGAATTGCGATCCCCGCTATTTTAGCAATCTATCTATCCACAACAATACAGCTATGTAAGGTTTAATTGGAACTTTATGTCGTAGGTATGAAACCTTGCTGTTCAATGATCCCCTCTGCGGCATGCGTAATATTTCTCAGCTGATCCAGTATGGCTGGCTCAGCTGCCGTCCACAGCTGCCGCTGATGGGCCTCAAGCAGTCGCTCAGCCATATCGCGCAGCGCCCAGGGGTTCGACTGTTCAATAAAGGCGCTAACCTGAGCGTCTAGCAAATAAGCCTCAGCTACCCCTTGATACATATAGTTAGCCACACAGCCAGTAGTGGCATCGTAAGCGAACAGATAGTCAAGCGTGGCAGCCATTTCAAACGCGCCCTTGTAGCCGTGCCGCATCACACCGGCAATCCATTTGGGATTGATCACGCGCGAGCGGTAGACGCGGGCAATCTCAGCTTTGAGCGATCGCACCTTTGGATTTTCTGGCACTGCATGGTCACCAAAGTAGATCTGGGGCTGCTGCCCTGAGACAGTCTTGACCGCTGCAGTAAGTCCCCCTTGAAACTGATAGTAGTCGTCTGAGTCGAGCAGGTCGTGCTCACGATTGTCCTGGTTGTGCAGCACCACCTGCATCTGCGCGAGTCGCTGCTGAAAAGCTTCTGGTGCGGAACGGCCCTCGGCCTCGCGGGTATAGGCATAGCTGCTCCAGTTAATATAGGCCCGCGCTAGATCTGCCTCACTAGTCCAGTTCTGCGATTCAATCAGCCCCTGCAGCCCGGCGCCATAGGCCCCCGGCTTCGAGCCAAAAATGCGCAGCTGCGATCGCGTTTGAGCCTGCGCCAGACTCAGCCCCTGCTGCTGCCAGCTAGCGGTCTCCTGACGCACCTGCGCGGCCAGCGGATTCTGCTCGGCTGGCTCATCCAGTGCCGCCACTGCCGCCACTGCCCGATCAAAGAGATCGATCAGGTTAGCAAACGCATCGCGAAAGAAGCCCGAAATGCGCAGCGTCACATCCACGCGCGGCCGTCCTAGCAGCGCCAGCGGCAAAATCTCAAAATCGATCACCCGCCGCGACGGCCCGTCCCACACCGGCCGTACGCCCATCAGCGCTAGCGCCTGTGCCAAATCGTCGCCGCCGGTGCGCATGGCTGCCGTCCCCCACATCGACAGCCCCAGCGTTTTTGGATAGTCGCCATTCTCCTGAGCGTAGTTCTCGATCAGCACCTCAGCCGCCTTACGCCCCATGTCCCAGGCGCTCTCAGTCGGCAGCGCCCGAACGTCTACAGAATAAAAATTGCGCCCGGTCGGCAGCACCTCTGGCCGATTGCGCGTGGGCGCACCCGAGGGACCCGCCGGCACGTAGCGTCCATCGAGGCCGCGCAGCAGGTAGGTGAGTTCGTTGCAGGTTTGGTGGAGGGCAGGGAGGAGGGTATGGGTAATCCAGTAAAGTTCAGTATGGAGCGGGGGAGGAATGGAGGGGGGGCCAGGGGGGGTCACCAGCTCGGCAGCATACTGTTCGATGCGTTCGATCACGTCGCCGACGGTGCGACAGCCAATTAGTTTTGGATTTGAGGGGGAGGCAGACTGGGTCAGGGCTGGATCTGGGAAAGGGGTGCTGGGACTATCGGTAAGGGGGTCGATGTCGAGATGCCAGGACTGCGCGATCGCGCGGCTCAGCCCCATGCGATCGCCGCTGGGATGGCGGGCAATGGCAATCACTAAATCTCGCAGCTGTCGTCCGCTAGGACACTGCCCAAACACATGCAGCCCGTCGCGGATCTGTGCTTCTTTTAGCTCACAGAGATAGCCGTCAAGTCGCGGCAGCAGCGATGCGAGCTCCCCATTTGCCCCCTCCTTGAGTTCCTCCCCCAGCCTTGACTCTCCCATCACCTGCCAAATTTTCTCAGCAATCACCGGCAGCCGCGAGGGATCTAGACTCTGGGCGTCGTAATACTCATCTACCAGCGCTTCTAGCTGCTGTAGCGGTCCGTATAGCTCAGCTCGGGTGAGCGGCGGCGTTAGATGGTCGAGAATGACGGCCTGGGCGCGGCGTTTAGCCTGAGCACCTTCGCCAGGGTCGTTGACGATGAAGGGATAGAGATGCGGCAGCGGCCCAAGAGCGACTTCTGAAAAGCAGGTGTTAGATAGGGCAGTACTTTTGCCGGGCAGCCATTCGAGGTTGCCGTGCTTGCCAATATGGACGATGGCGTCAGCTTGAAAGACATGGCGCAGCCAGTAGTAAAAGGCTAGGTAGCGATGGGTAGGTGCCAGGTCAGGGGCATGGTAGTTGAGGCTAGGGTCAAGGTCATAGCCGCGACTGGGCTGAATGCCCACAAAAATGTGGCCGAGGCAAAGTCCGGCCGTGGGGAAGGCATCAGTATTGGTGCTGAGCTCCGAGTGCTGCAGTTCGTCTTGGGGAGAGCCCCACTGCTGCTGCAGGGCCTGCTGGACGGGTGCGGGCAGCTGCTCAAGGTAGGTCTGATACTGGTCGAGCGGCAGCGACTGATGGACCGGGCGCAACCCTTCGGGGTCGTTGGTAGTGCCCTGGATCAGCTGCTGCATTAGGGCATCGCCGTCCGAGGGAATTTGACTGACCTGATAGCCGGCTGCCTGTAGGGCTTCTAAGATGCGAATGCAGCTGGCCGGCGTGTCTAGCCCAACGCCGTTGGCTATGCGCCCGTCGCGGGTGGGGTAGTTGGCGAGCACTAGGGCAATCTTGCGATCGCGAGGCGGCTTGCGGCGCAGCTTGGCCCAGTTCTTGGCAAGCTCAGCAACAAAGTCAATGCGATCGGGTATTGGCTCGTAGGTGACAACGTCAGTTTCCAGCGCAGCGCTGGTCTGAGCCACAGTCTTGAAGGAAACGGCGCGGCTGACGATGCGGCCATCGACCTCGGGCAGGGCTACGTTCATCGCCATATCGCGCGGGGTCAGACCCTGGGGCCGACTGCACCACTGCTCAGCCGTACTGCTGCTCAAGATTACCTGCAGGACAGGCACCGCTAGCTGATGCCAAAGCGACGGGCGGGCATCGTTAAGCGCCGCGATCGCAAAGCTAGTCGTGTTTAAAATGACCTCAATCGGACCTTGCTGCCTCAATAGCTGTAGCAGCTCTGCTTGAATATCTGGCGCTTTCAGCGAAGAGACATAGAGCGCAATTGGGGCAAGCTCACGCTGCTGCAGGGCAGCGAATAGGGCATCGACCGACGCAGTATTGCCGGCTAGATAGTGCGCCCGGTAGAACAATATGGCGGCGCGGGCAGCGGTGGAAGACTGGCGATAGATACCTAGCTTCGGCACCGGCTGCGGGGGCGGCGGTGCATAGTCAGTCTGCAGGCTGCGATCGCTCACGGCCATCAGCGCGCAGCAGAGATTCTCTGGCCCACCCTCCGTAAAATAGTGCCAAACCTGATTCACCGCGCTCAGCGGCACCGTCGAATGGCTCATCAGGTCAAGATCGGGACGGTCATCGCCAGGTAGTACGTACAGCGCCGTCTGCTGCAACTGCGCAATCTGTTTGACCACCTCTAGGCCATACGACCAGTAGGCTCGACCGCCCAGCAGTCGTAAGACAATGGCTTTGGCCTGGCTGAGCACCGACTCAGCGTAGGTATCGATGGAGAGCTGCTGCTGCAGATTGAGCAGATTGGCCACTCGAACCGAGCCAAATGAGTCGGGCAGCTGAGCGCAGCTGCAGTGCAGAGCTTGAATGTCGGTATCTGCCGCTGTCAGGATGACAATTGGGGCCGGCGTCTGCTCAATAAAGACAACGCCCTCTTCGCCGGGTATCCAGCCGCCAGGCGTCGCTGCTAGTCGATGCATAGAAGCAATTGTGAAGGAAGTATAGGGTTTCGAGAGACTAGCGCTATCCTAGCGCTACGATGATCCCAATATTGCAAACCTGCTTCAAGCCACGTTCTCAGGACCTTTTGTTTGCTTGTTTTGGACGCATTGACTGGCAAAGATTGGCTATTGATCTAAACGTTAGCTCCAGATCGCTTCAAGCAGAGAGGTCACTGTCGCTAAATCTGACACAGTCATCTGACACAGTAAATTGTTAGTCCTGTCAACGTCTGCTATGCATAATTTTGAACGTTCTATTCTATATGAGACGCTCTCGCTGTCTACATTTGAGAGCATAAGAACGTTCCTAGATCAGCTAGCTGTGGCTGCTCAGCTGAACGAGCAGCAGCTGCCGACTGGCTCTGCACTGCCGGCAGATATTGACCGGTTTACAGTATTAAGCACCCCAAAACTCAGCCTGCTGCTCTTGGCTAAGCCGGCTGCAGCCGGGCAGGCCAAAGTGGGTATAAGCTTTGAGCGCTCGGCAATTGCCGCCTTTTTAGACAGGCTGTCTGCGGCAGCGGCTCAGTCAGGCCTCTCAGCTGCGATCGCTACCTCGGTCAAGCAGCAGCTAACCCAGACTCAGGCATCGGCGCGATCGCAGCTAGTGCTTCAGCTAGCCGAGCATGTGAGCCGCCATCAGGCGCTGCCCGTGCACGACATTCAGCTAGTTCAGCGGGCGCTTGACCATCAGCAAAAACAGGGGATTTTACTTAATCAGGTAGTCTCGCGCATTCGCCGCAGCCTAGACCTGCCAGAGATTCTAGAGACTACCGTCGCTCAGGTGCGAGAGATGCTCTCTGCCGATCGGCTGGTGCTCTATCAGTTTCGCCCCCATCAGCCTTTGACAGCGACAGCAGCTGACAGCAGCTCAGCAGAGGGCGATACGCCAGAAAATGCAGACAAAGAACCGCTGCGGCCGTTTGTTCGAGATAGCCACATCACCTATGAAGCCAGGGCGTCTAATGCAATTAAGTCAGTGCTCAACGCAAATGAAGCTGACTGCTTTCAAAGCGAATTCGACTGCCGGCAGCGCTATCGCAGCGGTCGCCCAATCGCGGTAGACGATGTGGCTCAGCACTACCAGCAGTTTCCTTGCCTAGTCGAGTTTCTGCAGTCGGTGCAGGTTAAATCTAAGCTGATTGCGCCGATTGTGGTGCAAGAGCGGCTGTGGGGGCTGATCATTGCCCACCAGTGTCAGCGATCGCGGCGCTGGCAAGACTGGGAAATCATGTTTCTGCAGCAGATTGCCGAGCATTTGGCCGTAGCCATCAGCCAGGCGCTGCTCTACCAGCAGCTGCGCCAGCAGAAGGAAACGCTTGAGCTCCGGGTCACGGAGCGAACTCAGGCGCTACAGGATGCGCTGATTGCAGCTGAGGCAGCCAATCTGACCAAAAGCGAATTTTTAGCAACCATGAGCCACGAGCTGCGTACGCCGCTAACCTACATCATTGGCATGTCGGCAACGCTGCTGCGCTGGTCCTTTGGCGAGCTCAGCGGTCGTCAGCGCGACTATCTCAATACGATTCACCGCAGCGGCGAGCAGCTGCTAGACGTCATCAACGACATTTTAGAAGTGGCCAAAATTGAATCAGGCCGCACTGCGCTAGAGGTCAACGAATTTTCTTTAACCACTCTGGCCCGCACCAGCCTAGAACGATTTCGAGAGCAGGCTGCCAAAACGTCAATCGAGCTGAGCTTGGACCTGCGGGTAGCCAACGGCGGCGATACCTTCATGGCCGACTCGCGGCGGCTGCGGCAGATTCTCGCCAATCTACTCAGCAATGCCATCAAATTTACGCCAGCAGGGGGGCGAGTTAACCTCCGCGTCTGGCGAGAGCCGCACTGTGCGGTATTTCAGGTAGAAGATACGGGCATTGGCATCCCAGACAATCAGCAGTCGCTGCTGTTCGAGCAGTTTAAGCAGCTAGAGAACGCGCGGCAGCGGCAATATGCAGGGGCTGGCCTGGGGCTAGCGCTCACTAAGCAGCTAGTCGAGCTGCACAGCGGCTCAATTCAGGTGGCTTCACAGGTGGGAAAAGGCTCCGTCTTTACCGTACGGATTCCGCAGCAGCGACAGGAGGGCACAGACGTGCCCGCAGCAACCGATGCCACTGAGCCGGTAACCGGGCGCATCGTGCTGCTAGAAGATCAAGAAGGCAGTGCCAGCATCATCTGCGACATGCTGACGGCTGCAAACTACCAGGTAATCTGGGTGATTGAAGGCTCACGGATTGTCGATCAAGTAGAAATTTTGCAGCCAGTGGTGATGATTCTAAACCCCAGTCTGGTAGATGGGGACAGCCGCTATATTTTGGAAGACTTGAAGCGACAGATTGCAATCTCCGGCATCAAGGTGATTGCGCTGCTGGCTGATGAGCGACCCGAGACGTTCGCAGCGGTACAGTCGCTCGATTTTGACGACTACTTGGTAAAGCCTGTCAACCCGGCAGAGATTTTACAGAAGGTGCAGCAGCTAGCCAGCCGAGGAATGGAGTCGCCCCTCTAAAGCGATGTATCGCCGCCGGTTTCGTTGGGATTTGGCTATGCACTATTAGCAGCAATGCTCGGTGTCATAGCAAAAACGCTATAAAAATCGCCAGCTGACGCCTTCGGAAGATTGCAAGTTGCAAAAAAGCAGCCTGCTTTGCATTTATCTGTAAATCTAATGAGGAGAATAGAAGAGTAGATACTTCAGATCACGGTTTTGTCTCCAGCGGCGCTGATGTCTGCTGGAGGCTCAAAAGGAGAAATACGCTCGCATGGTTTTACAAGCTACCCCACAGACCTACGAAGGCCAGACGCAGACAATTGCCCGCTCGCTGCTTACCAAAACTCGCGAAAATCGCTCTTGGCTAGCCCAGATGCGAGATCAGGTGCGCTTAGACGATAAGCTGCTGGGCTTTGCGATGGCCAATCCGGTGCTGCGGGTGCAGCTGTTTCAGCTGATTGACTGTCTGCCGGCGCTGCAGGATAAAACTGAAATTGCTCGCCATCTGCAGGACTACTTGGGCAAAGAAGACGTTGAGCTGCCTGGCGCGCTCAAGGGACTGCTCAACTTCTCTCAGCCGGAGTCAATGCCCGGCCAAATTGCTGCCTCTACGCTCTCTACGGCAGTTGAGACACTAGCGAAAAAGTACATTGCCGGCGAGACGGTACCGCAGGTAGTGAAAACGATTGAGCAGCTGCGTAAGCAAAAGCTCACCTTCACGCTCGACCTGCTGGGCGAGGCGGTGGTGACCGAAGCAGAGGCCACAGCCTACCTCAATCGCTACCTAGAGCTGATGCAGACGCTCTCAGCTGAAGCCGAACGCTGGCCCACCCTAGGCGGGGTCGATCGGGTCGATGGCGCTGAGCTGCCCAAGGTGCAGGTCTCAGTCAAGCTCACCGCGTTCTATTCACAGTTTGACCCGCTTGACCCGGCTGGCACGCAGGCGCAGGTGGGCGATCGCATTCGCACGCTGCTGCGCCAGGCCAAAGACTGCAGCGTGGCGGTCCACTTCGACATGGAGCAGTATGTCTATAAAGATCTGACCATGGCCATTCTGCAGTCGGTGCTCAAAGAGCCGGAGTTTCGCGATCGCGACGACATAGGCGTAACGCTGCAGGCCTATCTACGCGACAGCTACGCCGACCTCAAAGGCTGGATTGACTGGGCCAAAGAGCGCGGCACGCCGCTCACCGTGCGACTGGTCAAAGGGGCCTACTGGGACCAGGAGACGATCAAGGCAGTCCAAAACCACTGGGTGCAGCCGGTCTACGCCGACAAAGCCTCGACCGACGCCAACTTTGAGCGCATGACCGAGCTGCTGCTAGAAAATCACGAGGTGCTCTACGCCGCAATTGGCAGCCACAACGTGCGATCGCAGGCCCACGCGATTGCGATCGCACGCGACCTCAAGATTCCGCCGCGCCGATTTGAGCTGCAGGTGCTTTACGGCATGGCCGATAAGTTGGCCAAAGCCATGGTGAATGAAGGCTACCGAGTGCGGGTCTACTGCCCCTATGGCGACCTAATTCCGGGTATGGCCTACCTGATTCGCCGGCTGCTAGAAAATACGGCCAACACCTCCTTTTTGCGGCAAAACCTAGAGGAGCGCCCGGTCGAGGCGCTGATTGCCAAGCCCGAATTTACTGAAGATGAGCCTGCCCGGCTGAGCTCGCCCGGCTTCCAAAACGCCGCCGATCTTGACTATGCCGAGGCCGCAGCCCGCCGCGAGGCGCAGCAGGCGCTCGCCACCGTGCGCGAGTCGCTGGGTCGCAGCTACTGGCCGCTGGTCAATGGCGAAGCCCTCAAAACAGATATAAAAGTGCAGTCGGTCAACCCCTCGCGACCCTCGGAGGTGGTGGGGCATATTGGTCTGCTTTCTCAGGCCCAGGCAGACGATGCGATCGCGGCCGCTAAAGCCGCCTTCCCAGGCTGGCAGCGCACCCCAGCTACAGAGCGCGCCAACTGCCTGCGGCGGGCCGCTGAGATTATGGAGCGGCGGCGAGCGGAGCTGTCAGCCTGGATGGTGTTTGAGGTGGGCAAAGCGCTGCGTCAGGCCGATGCTGAGGTCTCTGAGGCAGTTGACTTCTGCCGCTACTACGCTGATGAGATGGAGCGGCTCGATGCCGGCGTTAGCTACGACCTAGCCGGTGAAAATAACCGCTATCGCTACTTCCCACGCGGGCTGGCGCTGGTGATTTCGCCCTGGAACTTCCCGCTGGCGATTGCCACTGGCATGACCGTGGCGGCGCTGGTCACCGGTAACTGTACGCTGCTGAAGCCGGCCGAAACCTCCTCCGTGATTGCCGCTAAGCTAGCCGAGATTTTAGTTGAAGCCGGCATTCCTAAAGGTGTCTTTCAGCTGGTCTATGCCAAGGGCTCAACGGTGGGAGCGCACCTGGTCAACCATCCTGATGTGCACCTAATTGCCTTTACCGGCTCGCGCGAGGTGGGCTGCCGCATCTATGCTGAGGCGGCGCAGCTTAAACCTGGCCAAAAGCACCTAAAGCGCGTGATTGCTGAGATGGGTGGCAAAAATGCCATCATCATCGACGACAGCGCCGATCTTGATCAGGCCGTGCAGGGCGTGGTCTACTCCGCTTTTGGCTACAGCGGTCAGAAATGCTCGGCCTGCTCGCGGGTAATTGTCCTAGACAGCGTCCACGACGTCTTTGTCGAGCGGCTCGTTGAAGCCACCCGCTCGCTCAATATTGGCCCGGCTGACGATCCGGCCACAACGGTTGGCCCAGTCATCGATGCTACGGCACGCGATCGCATTCTGCAGTACATTGAAGCCGGCAAGCAAGAAGGTCAGGTAGCGCTGACCATGACGCCGCCTGACGAAGGCTATTTTGTCGGACCGACCGTCTTCACCGGCATTGCCCCCGATGCCAAGATTGCCCAAGCAGAGATTTTCGGTCCAGTCGTTGCCGTCATCCAGGCAGACAGCTTTGACCAGGCGCTAGCAATTGCCAACGGCACCGACTATGCGCTCACGGGTGGCCTCTATTCGCGCACGCCGGCTCACATTGAGCGAGTGCAGGCCGACTTTGAGGTCGGCAACCTCTACATCAACCGCAGCATCACCGGTGCTATCGTAGCCCGGCAGCCGTTTGGCGGCTTCAAGCTCTCTGGGGTCGGCTCCAAAGCCGGTGGCCCTGACTATCTGCTGCAGTTTCTAGAGCCGCGCCACGTCTCTGAAAATATTCAGCGGCAAGGCTTTGCGCCAATTGAAGGAATGGAATAGACTCAACTCAGCTATTTGAGGAGAACTCGCGATGGATCGTCGAGACTTTATGACTTGGATGGGCGTTGGGGCGCTGGCTGCATCGCTGCCGGTTGTGATCGCCGCCTGCGCGCCGGATCAGGGCGACGAAACTGCCGCTGCCGACCCCTGCGCTGCAGCTGACCCCTGCGCCGCTGCCGACCCCTGCGCCGCTGGCTCAGTTGCCACGGGTGAAGCTAAAGCGGTTGGCACGCTCGCCGATTTAGATGCCAACGGCCAAATCCTGAGCGAGTCAGCCAGCGTTGGCCCGGTTCTAGTCGTTCATCAGCCAGACAACCCAGACGCGCTAGTTGCCGTCAATCCAACCTGCACACACAACGGCTGCACCGTTGACTGGGTCGCTGACCAAGCCCAGTTTGCCTGCCCCTGTCACGGCTCTCAGTTCGCGCCGGACGGTGACGTGCTGCAGGGGCCAGCCAGCCAGCCGCTCACCACCTATGAGGTGAGCGTCGATGGCGATACGGTGCTGGTCAGCCCGGCGTAGGCGAGGAGCGAAGACAGAGGAAAGAGGAAAAAGGAAAGAGAAGGCTGAGCCGTCCGATAGTTTCTAGGCCAGCAAAATAGCCGCCGTCACCTCCCTCCCTCTTCCGCCTTCCCTCCTCCGTCCTTCGTCTTCTGTCTTTCCCTCTGCCCTGCCGCCCTCACATAAAGAAATATTAAAATCACAAATAATACATTTCTAGGACCCGATTTAGGGTAAATTAGCGAGCAACTATTTTTCTTTCAGCTTCAAGCTTTTCTTTGGAAGGCCGTTCTCTAGAAAATCTTGTATATGGGCTGATAGTTCGCTGCGGCTAAGAAAAATATTGACAGCTCCTACCCCCGCTAACTCGTATGAAGCCAGCTCATACTCACCGGATCCGTCCTGCTCGTAAATTTTGGTCTTACTGTAGTTTCTTGCTGCTCGGCAGCCTGTCACTCTGGAGCGCAGTCGAGCTCCTATCACCCTCCTATCGCGAAGCCGTCAACGCAGCTGAGACTCAGCTAGCGCGCGCCAGCAGCCCTTGGAGTGTGGCCTCCTTTCCAGTAGAAAATTTTCAGGCCTACACCTCGCCGTTTGGCTATCGCGAATCGCCCTACGGCGGCACTCAGTTTCACTACGGGCTCGATATTGCTGCGCCCACTGGCAGCTACATTCGCAACTGGTGGGGCGGTCGCATTGTCGAAGTTTCAGACGACAGCGCCTGCGGCACCTCAGTGGTGGTTGAATCAGGCGACTGGACGCACGTGTACTGCCATATGCAGGGCTACGTTACCCGCGAGGGCGGTCAGCTGGTGCTGGTTGACCAAACCGGCAGTCTGCGACTGCGCGAAGGTGCAGAAGTTGGCACCGGTCAGCCGATTGGCCGCGTAGGGATGACGGGTCGCACGACCGGGCCGCATCTGCACTGGGGCCTGAAGTATCGCGGCAGCTGGGTCGATCCGGCGCTGGTGCTCAGAGCCATGTATGACGATCAGCAGTCTGCTTCATGGTAGAGCCTGGCTTCAATCAGGCATCAGGCCCAGTTGCTTCATGACGGCTAAGAGATTGCAGTCATACCACCATTCGGCAATTCTGCTATTGACAATCCAGAGCAGCGTAAAATCGTTAATCTTGACTGATTTTCCTGTGGGAGGGATTCCCAGAAATTCTCCCGTATGCGTTCCTGCTAACGTAGAGCGATACACCACTTTCTCGCCTTCGGCAACAACATCTTCTAGCTGGTGCTCAATGTCAGGAAAGCCTCTAAATAAGCTAGCATTGAACGCCTTGTTGGCCTCTAAGCCCACAATTGGCTCGGCTTCGCTGTTGAAGTGATGAATCACGCTAGGCGCCATCACGTCATCCCAAACCTGCTCCCAGCCTAGATTAGTTCCCCAGCCCGCTTGGGCAAAGCGCAGCGCGATCGCACGATTTTGCTCGGTCAGCATAGCCATCACCTCAGATCAAGTTGATTACTGTACCCAGTATCAAAAATGAAGCAGATAGCTGTATGCCAAGCTTTTGCGCTATTTTTCCAAGTTCTTGCTACTGCTGCAGATACGCTTTGGGCGTCGTTCCAACAATGCGCTTAAAGTGGTAGGTCAGATGTCCCTGGCTGGCGAAGCCAACCGTCTGAGCAACGTCTGCAATACTCAGGCGGGCCAAAAGCAGCTGCTTAGCCCGCTCAACCCGACAGCGAATGTGATACTGATGGGGCGCAATCCCAGTAGACTGCTTGAACAGACGGGCAAAGTGGTAGGGACTCAGCTGCACCAGCGCCGCCAGCTCAGCCAGACTTAAATTTTGATCGAGATAGGCATCGATATAATCAGTCACCTGTCTAAGCTGCTGCTGAGACAGTCTGCCAGCATAGCGCCGCAGGTCAGACCGACAGGTGGAATATCGGCAGAGCAGATGAGCCGCTAGGGCATTTGCCATAGAATCAGCGTACAGCTGGCTACCGATCTCGTTGGTTTCCAAGGCTGCTTTGAGCGCGATCGCAATCTGATAAATCAAAGGATCAAAGCAGGAAGTCAGCTGCGGTCTTAGTTCAATGCAGCCTTTGCCCTGTAGCTCTGTGCCCAGCTGGTTGAGCAGCCTTGGCGCTAGATAGAGCTGTAAAAACTCAGCCTCCTGGTACCAAGAGAACGTTTGCCAAAGCTTGGCCGGATAGATGCCAATGTCGCCTGGTACGGATTCAACTGTCTCTGATTGCCCATCAACCGTCTGCTGAAGCGTGACGGGAGCACCAGCGTTGATACAAACAACATGGTAGGGAGAACAATGTTCAGGCAAACAGTCAGGCGGCTGACGATAGAGCGCCAGCTGAATCTGATTCCACCCGGCTCGGCTGCTGGAGACCAGCGGTGACTGGCCTGCTAGGGTAAAGTCAGTACCATGAAAATTCTCACTCATGTAAGCCTACCGTTTGTCTACAGCATCGAACATTCGTATGGGTGCGTTGCGCTATCGCTAACGCACCCAAATAATTTAGCCCTCAATGTCACGAAAGATCCTAGCCGGATTGCCAACAGCAACAACATTTGAGCCTTCCCACTTCGCCCGACGCGGTTCGGGTTCGATTGGATGCGTCGCCGTCAGCAGTTGAACATTCGGACCGATCTTGACGTCATCGCCGATTGTAATGCGGGCAACGTCAAGACAGATCAGTCCCCAATTAACAAAAGTCCGCGCACCGATATGTGTCTGATACCCATAGTCACATCGCAGCGGAGGTCGTACCACCGTGCCTTCGCCCACACTGCCAAGAAGCTCGCGGAGAATGCGATCGCGAGCGACGTGATCGTCACCCTCCGTCGAGTTAAAGGCAGCGACAAGGTTCGCGGCACGATTCCATTCTCGCTGAAGGTCCGGATCATCAGCGATATATTCGTCACCGCTGAGCATTCGCTCGCGGTTTGAGCGACCGTCGGGTTGAAAACGTTGACTCATGCCGATGTCGATCTCATTGCGACGTCATAAACCGATAGCCCGCTGCACCAGGGTTGCTATGCTGACGGCAACTGGTCTTCTGGCTCTGGCTCAATGTCAGCAACTTTAGCTAACACCGCTTCGTACTTTGACCGATTTCCTTGGCTTGCGCGTTCTTGTAGATATCCTTCGGTAGTCAATGCTGCAATCTTCTCAGCAACCGCAAGAGCAATAAACTGGTCCAATGAAACCCCATCCTGTTCAGCGAGCTTCTGCAAGCTTTTATACAATGAGTCAGGCAATTGGATACTCAAGTTACTCATGGCAATGCTCCGATAGATCCCAAGAATGCTGCTGGGGTAACAGCAACGATCAAGATAAGCTGTGATAAATAAACTCGGCATCACCCCCAATATCTCTCGTTCGTCCGCTTCATCGACTAGCTATGCCGCGATCGCTTGTTAACAAATAACGATCTCACATCGGGGGTAGTCGAATCATAGTAACTTCATTACCTACCAGCCCTCAAAACCTGTTCAGCTGTTAGCTTTAAATCTGGGAAAGTTGGAGAAACGATGGCCTGGCTGCTCCGAAATTGCTGAATTTCATACTCTCCATCCACTAGCGTACAAATGGAAAGGGTGGGTTGTTTAGGCTTGCCAATGTGTCGAGTACCCCCTAATCCTGCGTAGTCTGCAATCCAATATTCGGGAATGCCCAAAACTGCATAATCTTCAACCTTACGAGCATAATCATTTTGCCAGTTGCCACTAACAACTTCCGCCACAAATTTAATCGAACTGCCCAGCGTCAGGATCGACTGGTCAGCCCAAAGCACTTCTTTGGTCAGTTCATCTCGATCAATCACTGCAACATCCGGTCGAAATGCGGTCATACCAACATT
>JAAHIA010000740.1 GCA_010671975.1 Leptolyngbya sp. SIO4C1
TAAAACTTAGGTGCAAAGGCATTTACCCATGGGTCAGATATTTATTTTAGTTCATGGGCAAGCAAATGCTTACCTTCACGAGAATTAGGATCATACTTGCCAGAACTAAAATAAATATCTGACCCATGGGTAAATGCCTTTGCACCTAAGTTTTGACTCAGCTGCGCTGCTTTGCTATCCGTATGGACTCGAACATTGCTAAAATCTGCTCCAAATGTGCTCCCCATATGTTCTTGAGTGGATTCATCTAACAAGGAACCTTGCCCCTTGCTTGCGTTGAGTTGATCAGCTATTTGGTCTCCACTAGCAGCATTTTCAGAACTTGATTTCTGTATTACCGGTTTTGTCTGTAGGGAGGGTTTGAAAAGAGATATTTGGGCTACGGAGTCTTCTACCTTAGGCTGAATTTCAGTTTCAGGAGTATTGACAGCCCTATCGGCCATGGCGTCGGCTTCACGTTCGTAGACATCACCAGGTCGGCCAATCTGCAAACTAAATTGAACTGGGGACTCGTCCGCATCCTTACTGTCATCTGCGCTACTAAACTCAGGCGGCCTTTGAATCAGGAAGTCTCCTTCCATTGTTTCTTCAGGTTTCTCTTTTTCTTCTGCTTCACAGGCTGCGCATTTGGGCTGAAGGGTCGCTGCCGTTGAGATAATTGATTCAGCATGAGATAGCGGTTGGCGTTGAATGGTATCTTCGTCACTTTCGAAGGCAGGCATGCGTTGAATGAACTTACCCTGTACGTCTGTTTCATCACTCTCGAATACAGATATGCGTTGAAGGTCTGGTGGTATCTCTGTTTGTGTATTTTGAGACTCGCAAACATCGCATTTAGCCTGTACCAAGGGAGCCTGAGTAGGTTGGAAGAAAGGGGCTGGTTTTCTATCTAATTTTGTTTGAATTGCTAAGGCTGAATCTGGGTTGAAAAAAGTAGTTGCTTTAGAAGTCTGTTCCGAGAAAAAAGCACAGTCATGCTCCTGCATCAAAGACTTGGATTCAGCCGTTTGATGCTGCTGGCTGTGGGTGCTTTTGGTCTCAGCAACTACCATCGGCTCAGGTCCACTCCACGGTAAGTAAGGCATCCATCCAGGGCAGTTTGACCATACTGAGGCCCCAGGGGAGACGGCTCAGCAAAATATCGATCGCCTGTTTCTCGACCTGCAACTTCCACTCGCGATCGCCCGTTCGCGTCAACTTACCCTCCCTTTGCAAGAAGCCTTCCCGCAGACCATCAGGACTAGTGCTTTTCAGCACCTCCCAGTGGTTGATGACCGCTTGTAAGAGATTTTCAGTCTCGGTCAACGCAGTCGGAGGTAACGCTGGCGAAGCAATAATCGGCTCATTCAGTGGCCAGCCACAGAGTAACTTAGGCAGTATCAGTTCATACTCCGGTGGCTGGGTTTGACGGGTCGCAAGATATTGGAGCAGGTAGATCGCGATCTGCTGAGCATCAGTATTTCGGAACTGATCTCCCTCTAGCAATCCTGCCTCTTCAAAGTAGGGGGGCAAAAACGGGTGTAGCATTACCAGTCCGGCTTGATTGAGATACAGTCCTACTTCCAGTTCTTCTGGA
>JAAHIA010000741.1 GCA_010671975.1 Leptolyngbya sp. SIO4C1
CCAGCGGCATACCATCGGGAATTATTAGAGCCGCCTGCTGCAGCACTCGGCGATAGGCAGACTGCCAGTAGGTTGTCATGAGGACATGAACATTAGCTGCAACGATGTAGCAAGACGGCTTCGTTGAAATCCGCTGCTGAATGCGATCGCACGTACTCCGATAGCTGGCTGCATCAACCCGAATACCCAAGATTTTCCGAAAGCCACCGCTCGTTTGCATAAATGATCACCTAGACCTTATAGCTTTATGCTTCACCAAACTGGCCTACTTTATATCGCTTTCGGCCTCATTTTTCGACTGTCAGACTGCTCTAGTCCATTCGATTGGTATACAGATGTCGTAGCATTAATCACAGAGCGTTAGCCAGAGTTGACTAGTCCTTGTCCAGCCAGTCCAGAAAGAAACTCCGGCTCAAGAGCTAGCCGCTACATCAGTATAGATTTTTAGCAATCGTCGATAGTTGACGTCTGGCATAAAAGACATTTCGTAGCTATGGCGAGCCGCTTTGCCCCATCTTTCTATCGCAGCTCGATGATGCCCCGTCCATCGAATACGCTCTGCCCAAATCTGCGTATCGCCAGACTCTACTAAGCATCCGTTAACGTTTTCTTGAACCAGTTCTGCTAACGCACCTAAATTAGAAATCATAGCCCCGCGACCGCAGGCAAATGCTTCAATCACAACGCGGCCAAAAGTCTCATACCACTGAGAAGGGACGACCAGTAAGCTTGAGCTCTGAATAATCTTCATTAGCTTCGATGGTGATACATAACCCTCAAAACTGACATTTGACAAGCCCTTCTCGTGGCAAAAGCGCTGCAGATTTTCTTTTTCTGGGCCATCGCCGACGATACGCAGCCGCCACTCAGGCTCTTTCACCAAGCACCAGGCTCTCAGCAAAACCATAGCGCCCTTTTCAGGAGAAAGCCGACCAGCAAATACGAAAACTGGCTTTTCCGGTAGTGGTAAGTTTTCTCCTTGTCGCGGATCTTCAATGGCGTTTGGCTTTACGTATAGCTTATCTTCAGGAATACCAATTTCAATCATTTTTTGGGCCGCGAAGGTGCTAGGCGTAATGAAAGCATCTACATCGTGATGCCAAGTGCGTCGCCAGCGATGCACTGTCAGCATTTGCCATAAGCCCACAGAAGCAGGTAGAGAGCTGCGGTAACAGCGATACAGAACGCCTCGCCACGGATTAGTTCCGAGACAGGCTTCACAGACCTGCCCATTACGATAAAAATAAGCGTTTAAGCAACCTAGGCGAAAATTGTGCAGGTGCTGGATATTAGGAATATTTAAACCTTGAGCAGCGCTGTGAATAGACGGCGAAATAAGTGGGAAAAAATTATGGACGTGAAGTATATCAGGCCGCGATGCTTGTATCTGCTTAGAAAGCCAGTTACCGCTATTGAAATTCCAGGTAGTCCGAAAGAATAAGCCTCTTTTTTGCTGCGATGAGTAGCCCTTTATTTCATCATTGGTTCGCTCTACCAAGCGAACAGAATGACCAGCCCGCACTAGCATCTGAGTCTCTTGCGAGACGACAGAATCTTCACCACCCGTATACT
>JAAHIA010000742.1 GCA_010671975.1 Leptolyngbya sp. SIO4C1
CAATCAACTAAAACAGCATATCGCTGAGTAATTGGGAACTATCGCTGGCATCCAGATGAGGGCACGCGGTTTTATATTGTTGATTGTGAAGATGGCAGTTTGGTCAATACCTGCGAGACTGAGCCTTTCTTCGCGTTCCACTATGCCAATGCGTTTGAGCAAGACGGCTATCTGATCATCGATGCCGCCAGCTATCCCGATGCCTCAGCCATTGAAGACTTTTATCTAGAGACGCTGCGCTTGGGTACGCAGCGAATGCAAACCGGGCAGCTGACCCGCTACGCCGTACCGCTACAGGGAGAGATAGTTAGGTCGGACCCACTGACCAGCGCGCTGGTAGAATTTCCGCGCATTCACTACCGGCGGTGCAACGGCCGGCCCTATCGGTTTGTTTACGGCGGCAACGGCCAGCAGCCTCGCAATTTCATTGACCAGCTGGTTAAGGTCGATGTCACCACCGGCAATCTTCAGACCTGGCAGCAGCCAAACTGCTATCCGGGCGAGCCTGTTTTTGTAGCCGCACCTGAGGCAGCAGCAGAGGATGACGGTGTCCTTTTAACACTGGTGCTAGACGCCCAGCAGCAGCAAACGAGTCTGTTCATCCTAGATGCTCGGTCTTTTTCACCCATTGCCCAGGCGACTGTGCCACACGTCGTTCCCTTTGGCTTTCACGGTCAGTTTTTCAGCTAGGCCGAGACTGCGGTGCTAAGCGCGCATCCCAGCAGCCACAAATGTCACCAGGCTATCAATAGTCTGCTGAGCGAAGCTATCACTAGCTGCCGCTTCATTCATATTGACAATCTCTTTCTGAGTTGTTTAGTTTTTTCTACCGCTTCCAGGGCGGAATCGGCTGAAACTGTTCGAGTAAAAAGTCAATCATTACCTGAACTCTTGGTGCCACAATCCGGCGACTTGGGTAAAGGAGCCAGATAGAGGCTTCTGTGACGAGTGGAAATTCTGGCAGTACTTCGACAAGCAGCCCGGATTTTAGGCTTTCGCTAGCATTCCAAACAGACTTCATGCCAATACCCATCCCGTGCTCAAGCATTTTTCGCATTGCCTCACCATCATTGACGGTGGATGAGAACGAAACGCTGATGTTTTGGCCGTTTTCAAACTTCCATCTGGTTTCTCCAAGCGTGACGCATCGATGCGCTGCGAGATCGTCTGGTGTGGCAGGAATACCAGATTGTTCAAGATAGGCAGGAGAAGCCACAAGCAACCGCCTGTCAGCAGCTAACTTGCGTACAATTAGGCTGCTATCCGCTAAGCTTGCGTTTCGGATGATCAAGTCATAAGCGCCTTCAACGACATCAAGGACTTGATCAGACAGTCGCAAGTCAAGCTTGACTTGCGGATAGCGAGACTGAAACTCGGCCAGGAGAGGAATGATATACATTCGTCCAAAAGAACCTGGCATTGTTATTCTCAGCAAACCCTGAGCTTCCGAACTTTGCCCCCTGACTGCGTTGAATCCTGTTTCTAACGTCTCTACAGTTTGTTGCGCGTAGGGTAAAAATAGCTCTCCATCGGTCGTCAGTGAGACGGCTCTCGTGGTTCTATTGAATAAA
>JAAHIA010000743.1 GCA_010671975.1 Leptolyngbya sp. SIO4C1
ATTCTGGCCACTAACCAGCTCGATAGCGCACAGTGGCCGGCCGACAAGCTGTTGCCAGAGTACAAGGGTCAGCAGAAGACTGAGCGGGGCTTTCGCTTTCTCAAAGACCCTTTGTTCTTTGCCAGCGCTCTGTTTGTCAAGAAGGCTCAGCGAGTCGAAGCGCTAGCTTTGATTATGGCCTTGACGCTGATGGTCTATACTCTGGCCGAACGTAAGCTACGTCAGACGCTGGCACGGCAGCAGCAGACGGTGCTTAACCAGAAGCAGCAACCGACGGCTAGACCCACCTTCCGCTGGGTCATGCAGAAGTTTCAGGGCATCCATTTAGTTGAGATTGACCAGCTTAAGCAGGTGAGCAATCTCAGTGATGAGCGGCGCAGAATCATCCGCTTCCTCGGCACTTTTGTCGAGCCTTACTATGCACCAACTTAACTCTTTGGCAACCTGCGGAATGTAGGTCCTAGAGCCGTCCCTGCCAATGACGAATATCCGCCAATTTGGAAGTCAGCACTGAGCTATCCCAAATGAAATTGGGCCATTTCTGCCGTTGATGAATCCAAACCATAATCGCCGCATTTTTTGCGGTGATTATATCGCTATTCTCCGCAGAGGCAGGGCCAAACATTGGTTCAAATCGTCCGCCCTCTAAATTTTAGTTGGGCGAATCAGGCATAGCCCACCAGGCTAGGGCATAGACGTCTGCTGTTGGCTGACGATGGACCACCCGCAGCTTATAGCGGCCAGTGGTCTCAATCGGGTGAAAAATATGCTCAACGCTATCGTCTGTGCTGACTGATGACCAAACGCTTTGCGATAGGTCTGTCGCCTCAGCCGGCATTAGGTAGAGATCGAGGTTGCTCAGTGCCGGTGCCGTAAAGCGCTCGCCGGCATCGTAGCGGCCGTTATCGTTGCTGTCTTCTAGCGCGACCTGACGCTCCCAGGCCAGCGTTGCTGACAAATAGCTGCCGGCCTGCAGCGGCTGCTCAAAAACATAGTCTTGATAGTCTGTCGGCTCAGCTGAGGCCGTGCGATAGGCCCAGCCAATGACGGGCACGCTTTGGTCAGCGCTCCACTGACCACCGTCAAACTGCTGATAGGCGCGAAAGGCATTGAGGTGCCCTGTGCCTAGCTCGGCATGTAAAGGAATCGTCGGATCCTGGTAGGCGTCTGAGTCAATCCAGGTTTGGTTGGCTTCGTCTAGCAGCGTGCGGCTCATGCCCAGCAGCAGCCCGTCACCGGAATCTCGCAGCTTGTCGGCTGAGTTGAGTAAAACAGCCTTCATCACCATCGGCTCGCGAGCACTCAGACTCCAGTTGGCCGCGCCAGAGCGAATCTTGCGATCGCCCCATTCCTGCAGCAGTGCTACGGTCGCCGCCACGTGAGGCGCAGCAAAGCTCGTACCGCTGCTCACAATCCGCCGACCGTCGGGGTCAAACATCTCAATCCGGCTGCCGGGAGCCACAAGGTTGATTGACCGACGCGGTCCTTCATTAGACTCGGGTCTAGCGCTGCGAGGCGAGCTAAACGTCGGTTCGCTGCTGAGATTGGCAAAGTCGACTTTGCCAAA
>JAAHIA010000744.1 GCA_010671975.1 Leptolyngbya sp. SIO4C1
TCTTGATTCTGATATCTGAGAAGCTTGATTCAAATCCGAGAAGTATTTCTATGCCTGTTCCCGCGTAGAGTATGTACTCTACTCTGAATTTGTAAATATGGATTTAATCGCTGAAACTAATGCGGCACAAAGCTTTCATCCATGATAGTAGTTTCACTAGAACTATTATCGACCTGAAAAGATGTCAGACCCAGCTCACGCCGTACATCTGTAATCGGACAATTCCAATTTTGCTCAAATGGATAGGCTAGAACGCAGTCTGCGGTGTGCCCTAGTCGGATTCCTCGTGCAAAGCGACTGATCATCGTTCCTGCCTTCAGCGGTTTGACGACTGCGGAGCCGAGAATGGCAAGGGGCGCGGCAAGCCAGAGCGTCCAGCTATAGTTCTGACCTGTGATAAAGCCATGCACACCTAGCTCTCCGGGATAGTCAATTCCCTGGTCAAGTAAGACATGGAAAATGTCGTGAGTCAGCGTGTAGCGTCTCGCAAAGAGTTTTTCATTGGCGGCTTCTTTCAAGTCTGGGCTGATTTCCAGCAGGCTTAGACCATGCTCTTCCATGTGGTGAGCGTACTCGTAGCCCAGCGTTCCAGCGGGCAGCTGACTGAGCTGCTCTAGGTCAATTTTGGGATAGCGGTTGGCTAGTTCTTTAAGCTTGTTAATAAGGGCTGGGTTGGCCCCCAAACCGTAGAACTCAAATTCTAGAAAAGCAGCATCCCCAGCATTCTCATTGTCAAAGAAATCCCGGAGGGCCTGTACGTAGCGGCTGATTGTACGCATGATGAGTTGTATTGAGATAAGGATTAGTTGAAGGCTTGAATACAAGCCAGGGCAGGTCTAAGGCAGCGCGTCAAACCAGTGCTGGTTGTTGAGCATCGGAGCTGTATGTTGTTGGTTGGTCTGCTTGAGGCCATTCAAAATTAATCCTTGCTCTACACGAATCTCGTCAACGGGCTTGGCCCAGCTGTTTTCAAAGTCGTATGCTAAAAGCATCTTGGCTTGTTTGCCAAGTTCTTCGCCTCGGCGGAAGTTCTCTCGCATTTGTTGGCGCTGACGGAAGAAGAGCACGGGATAGACGTGTTTTACGAAGGGGCGGAAGGCATTGAGCATTCGGCTGTAGTTCTGACCGATCATGAAGCCTAGAACGCCGATCTCTCCGGCGTAGCTCGTATCGAACCCTAATAGGACATGAAAGATGTCGTGTGTAACGGTGTACCGTAGCGCGAATGGATCTTGACTAGCTTCAGCGTGCAGGTCTGGACTGATTTCTAGGGGCTGGATTCCATTTTTGTGCATGTGCTGAGCGTACTCGTGGCCTAATGTCCCTTCGGGAAGCCGTGACAGTGCTTCGAGATTAATCTGAGGAAACTGACCGACGAAGGGCTGAAGCTGCCTGTTTAGCTCTGGCGTTGCAGTAATGCTAAAGAGACGAAGTTTCAACAGGGCAACATCTCCGACTTGCCCGGTCGTGAAGTAGTCGCGGAAAGCTTGAAAGGTGCGATTGAAGGATGCCATAGCGGTAACCCCGATTTGGTTTAACAAAGCCACGACTCATCACCGATGACAGC
>JAAHIA010000745.1 GCA_010671975.1 Leptolyngbya sp. SIO4C1
ATCATTTGCCCTAAACGTTCGCTTTACCCAAGCAGCCAAAAAAACCTCATCGTCTCGCCACCTTCTCATTCCCCAACTGCCCATCCGGCAAATGCCCATTCCCCACCACGCGAACATCGCCCAGCGTCTCAATCGCATGAAAGTGGTTGTAATCAATCACCCGGCGACCGTCCGGAGCAGTCAGCAGAATGTCAGAAAACTTGTGATTCCAAAAAATATCACAGTCATTAAACGAATGCCGAGCATGGATTGTCTGAGAAAGCGTCTCATCCAAACCAGTCAGCGTCACCACAATTTCAGCATTGTCGCGCTTTAGCATCTCAAGCGTGTGCCCATAGAGCGGACTGCGCTTATCAATCGGGTGCATGGCCGTCCAAGTGAGGCTAAAGACAGGCGTGTGCGATCGCACCAGCTCCAGATTGTGAAACCGACGAATATAGTCGCCCTCTTGGGTCACCTCATCGCGCACCAGCGTCACCCAGAGCTGCGCCTCTAGAATATAGTTATTCCGCTTATTGGCCGTGCGAAATATCAGCGTGGGCGTACCGTTAAACGGACCCACAACCGCCACGTTGCTAAACAAAATCCGCGCTGTCGGCAGCGAAAAGCGAGCAAAGACGAGTCCGGTGGTGGTGGCAATAAAGAAGAGGCCAAAAATCGACTCGATGACCACCAGCCAGTGCGCATAGAGCGTCTCTGGATACATCGCCCCGTAGCCAATCGAGGCCATCGTCTGAACGCTAAAGAAAAATAGCTCCTGCAAGCTGCCCGGCTCAGTGTTTGCGATCGCACCCGGCTCTAGACTGTAGGCGATCGCAAACAGCCCGTTAACGCTGAGATAGCAAAAGCTGACCAAAAAAATGAAGGCCGCCCAGGGCATGGTCAGCAAAATATGGTAGAGGTCGCCCCAGTACGAATAGTGCGGCACGCCAAGCCGATCAACATCAGGATATCGATGCCCCTGGTAGAGCAGGAGCTTTCTTGAGGCACGACGAAGCTGGGGTCTGACCATCTATCCCTCCTTTAGGAACCACCCTCATAAAAAGGCTCCTCCCGCCAATGGGTGAGCCAGTTGCGCTCAGCTAGGCAGACGCCTAACTCAGTTAGGGTTCACAAGTGGCCGCCTCAGTGTGCAGTTGCAGGGTGCAGTTGCCGGCCACATTGCTGCACTAGCCGAGCAGGGGCCGGGCTAGACGTCTTAGGCAATGTCGCCAAAGATATAAACTAAAGATAACAATTCCTTACAGTTTGTGACAGGTCAGGCTCAGCCAAGCAAAGCTAAAGACCTCAGCGCTCGGCCAGGCGCGATAGCGAAATTCGAGCGGCTTCAGCCACCTGAGGATGAGCATCTTTTTCTAAGAACCGCAGGGCCGACTGGCTTTTTTCGCTAGGCAGGTTGCCCAATGCCTCAGCTAGGCGCTGCCGCACCAGCCAATCCTCAGACTGCGCAAAGCGCAGGATATCGTCTATGGCACTGAGGTCACCAATTTCGCCAAAGGCTGCGATCGCGGCCTGCTGCACCACTACCTCTTCGCTGTTGAGAGCTTTGATTAGCGCATCGT
>JAAHIA010000746.1 GCA_010671975.1 Leptolyngbya sp. SIO4C1
TCAGAGTTTAGTCTGAGCGCTATAAGTAACGTATAGATCTTGCTGCTGAAATGCATCTGTATCAGCTTCAGCTAAGGGATTAAAGTTTTTACAAGCAGCCCTAAAAATTGCCTCCAATTTCCTCTATAGTTTTTGGGGATAATTTGCCAAGTAGTTATCTGTCGTGATGGAGTGTATGCCGTGAGCACCATTTTTACTAAGCTGCGCGATTTTGTTGGGCTTAACGATCCAGCAGATTACGAGTACGAGTATGACGAAATGAACGGCGAAGACTATCAAAACCTCTATGAAGAGGAGAATGTCCAGCCGCAGCCGCAGCCGCAACCTGCGGTCATTCCGCAAGAAGAACCTCGCCCGGCCCGTCGTCGCATTCGGGAGCGGGTAATGTCCTCTGATTCTGGTATGGTCTCTATGAATAATGTGATTGGTATGCCCGGTGCGATGAATGGAATGTCCGAAGTCGTGGTGATGGAGCCGCGCTCTTTTGAAGAGATGCCTCAAGCTATTCAGGCGCTGCGCGAGCGCAAGTCTGTTGTGCTGAATCTAACCATCATGGATCCCGATCAGGCGCAGCGGGCCGTTGATTTTGTCGCCGGCGGTACCTATGCAATGGATGGTCACCAAGAGCGAATTGGTGAAAGCATCTTCTTGTTTACGCCTAACTGCGTTCAGGTCAGCATGCCCATCGATGGTGAAGAAGGGCTACCGGTGCAAACGCCTATGACCGCACCGCGTCAGGCGGCACCGACGCCGGCCTGGGCTACCGAGCAGATTGCTCGCATGGCGTAAGCCAGGGTCTGCTCCATTCGTCGACAATTGCTTCAGCCTAGGCAAAGCGGCCATGCTGCCTGAGCTTCTCCCCAAGTTTTGCGCTCGTTTCAAGGTATTCTTAGGATGCTATGGCGTTTGGGGGAGTGGCACTGTTGCCTGCTGAACTTGGCATTATCGGCGGCGGGGTAATGGGAGAGGCCCTATTATCCCGCCTTATTTCGCTCAAGGTCTTTCTACCGGATGAGATTGCTGTGGCTGATCCTTCTGCTAGACGAAGGCAGCTGCTGTCCGAGCAGTATGGGGTCCATGTGGCTGAGCGCAACCGAGACCTGATCGAATCTAGTCGGGTCGTTTTGTTAGCCGTCAAACCTCAGGCTTTTTCTCAGGTTTCCAAGGATTTTCAGGGCATTCGCTGCGAAGTACCACCGCTGGTACTGTCAATCTTGGCGGGGGTAACGCTGGCAAAGCTAGAGACTGCGATGCCAGGCTGGCCGGTGGTTCGCGCCATGCCAAACACGCCAGCAACGGTAGGCGTTGGCATGACCGCCATTACGCCAGGCAGCCGAACGCTCGAAGAGCACAGCGAGCAAGCGTTCAAAATATTTTCGGCCGTTGGTAAAGTTGTGCAGGTGCCCGAAGAGCTGATGAATGCGGTTACAGGGCTGTCTGGCTCTGGTCCAGGCTACGTGGCTTTAGTCATCGAATCGCTTGCAGACGGAGGCGTTGCTGCTGGCTTACCGCGAGCGGTGGCGAATCAGCTAGCCGTTCAGACCGTTTTGGGAACGGCCCAG
>JAAHIA010000747.1 GCA_010671975.1 Leptolyngbya sp. SIO4C1
CCAAGGGTTTCCTCAAGCTTGGTGAGATCCTCTCGATGTAAGTTCTCACCTAGTGCAAAGTCTAACGCTTCATCATCAGTAAACTCGCCAATAAAGCAGAGTACATTAACAAGCTCTGCTTCCCCTGCTGCTCTAAATCTGCGCTCTCCAGCAATTAATTGATATTCATCTTTGATTGTCGGGTGGGGACGAACAACGAGTGTTCCCTTAAAACCATGCTTTCTAAAACTTGCAGCAAGCTGAGAGACGCTCTTTTCACTAAAGTATTGCCTGGGTTGATCTTCCCATCTGTGAATCTTCTCTAGCGGGATTGCTACAGGTTTATCAGCTACTTTTGGTTGTGTTGCTGGTGAGGACACCAGATTATCGATTACTGAGCGCCCCAGAAGCGCCCCGGATTGCTTAGCCATTCGCAGCTGCTCCCACAGGTACCTTTATTTGAGAAATCATATTATCTGCTATTGCTCGAAGTTGCTCTAAGGCAGGATGCTTTGGCTTAAAAACAGCAAGCGGTTGATGGGCCTTTGATGCATCGCCAAAATGAGTACTTCGAGGAATAGGATCGTAAATACTTGTGTGAGCAAACAGCTCATTTGCTCGAAGCTCTTGGAACACACTCTGAATTGTATCCATCGCTTCTTGATGCTGACGGTACTGCTTGTTATACATGGTAGGTGCCACTCCTAACACGCGCAGATCTGGATTAACCTGCTGAGTGATCTCATGGGTAGTCTGCAAAAGGGTGAGTGTAGCTTCTAAGCTTTTACACTCGGTCTGGATTGGAATGATGAGAAAATCCACTCCAGAAATGCAGTTTATAGAAAGTTGACCAAGCGAAGGAGGGCAGTCAACAAGCACGGCATCATACTCATCTTTTACCTTATCAAGCACCCTTCTTAAGCAAAGTTCTCGCTGAATCTTTGAGTGTAATTCGATTTCGCACTGAGATAGGAAAATGTTTGCTGGTGCCAGGTTGCACCATTCTGTCCTTGATTCGAGGGCAAGCGGGGAGGAGGCATCAAGCAAGCTATCGGCAATAGTCTGCTCATATTCAAGCGGTGGATACCCCATAAATGTA
Source organism: Leptolyngbya sp. SIO4C1 (assembly GCA_010671975.1). Lineage (GTDB taxonomy): Bacteria > Cyanobacteriota > Cyanobacteriia > Phormidesmidales > Phormidesmidaceae > SIO4C1. The sequence continues at coordinate 1,079 of JAAHIA010000747.1, forward strand.
GTCAAACTTGCTTGGGGGTCTACATCGATAAGTAAGACTTTCAGGTCATGATCTGTGGCAAGATGATACCCCAAATTCTGCGTCAGGGTTGATTTTCCAACCCCTCCGCTCATGTTAAATAACGCAAATGTTTTACCCATAGCTCTCACTGAGGCTTTTTCCTGAAACGCAATTGAAAGTCAGTATACTCATGTTTTTCCAAAATGAAACAATATGTTTGCATTTTTTTGAAGCACTTGTGCGCTCGTAGTAACGTTACTACGAGCGCACAAAATTAACGACTATCTGAAACAAATAGAAAAATATAACGCTGTTTTACGACTGCCGAGGGGATGAGTAGTTAGTATTTTGAGATTTCGTAGAGTCTTTGAAGGGAGGGGGGTTAGGCTTTTACTGCCTCTAGAAACTCTGTAAATAAGGCTCTAAGATGATTTCTAGACTAAGGCTAGAGGAAACGGTGTCTACTTGGATGAAAATTTGAT
>JAAHIA010000748.1 GCA_010671975.1 Leptolyngbya sp. SIO4C1
GATAGACTGGCACCGCAGATAGGCCTCACCTGGTCGCTGGCCGCCGATGGGCTTTCGATGCCGCTAGTTGTGTTAGCGGGGCTCGTCACCACTCTGGCCGTGGTCGCCTCTTGGAACGTGACGCTGAAGCCGCAGCTCTATTTCACGATGCTGATGCTGATGTATAGCGCTCAGCTTGGCGTCTTTCTCTCTCAGGACCTGCTCATGTTTTTCATCATGTGGGAGCTTGAGCTGGTGCCAGTCTATCTGTTGATCTCTATTTGGGGCGGCTCTAAGCGGCTCTACGCGGCGACTAAGTTTATTCTTTACACAGCTATTGGCTCCATTTTTATTCTGCTAGCAGCGCTGGGCATGGCTTTCTACGGCGATACGGTGAGCTTCAGCCTAAGTGAGCTCGCTATGAAGGACTATTCTTTGACCTTTCAAGTGGTTGCCTATATCGGCTTTTTGATTGCCTTTGGCGTTAAGCTGCCCATCTTTCCGTTTCATACCTGGCTGCCGGATGCGCACAGTGAGGCGCCAGCTCCGGTATCTATGATTTTGGCCGGCGTGCTGCTCAAGATGGCAGGCTACGGCCTGATTCGTATGAACATTGAGCTCTTTCCTGATGCTCATGTCTACTTCGCGCCGGTGCTGGCTATTTTGGGTGTGATCAACATCATCTATGCCTCACTGACTGCCTTTGCCCAGGACAACCTGAAGCGCCGCATGGCCTATTCTTCAGTAGCGCATATGGGCTTTGTGCTGATTGGTCTAGCTGCTTTTACCACGCTGGGTATTAGCGGAGCGCTGCTGCAGATGATTTCTCACGGTCTGATTGCCGCTGTGATGTTCTTTTTGTCTGGGGTAGCCTACGAGCGAACTCACACGCTGGCAATGGACAAAATGGGCGGTATGGGGAAAGCCATGCCGGTGGTATTTGCCCTCTTTACCGCTGCCGCGATGGCCTCACTAGCGCTGCCGGGCATGAGCGGCTTTGTGGCTGAGCTCACTGTCTTTTTAGGCTTTGCCACCAGCGATGCCTACAGCGTGGTCTTTAAAGCACTGATTGTGATTTTGGCGGCCGTTGGCGTTGTCCTTTCGCCTATCTACCTGCTGTCAATGCTGCGGCGAATCTTCTACGGCACGCCCGGTGAAATTGAGCTGCCGCAGGGCCGCGAATGGAGCATCAAGCCGCGTGAGGCCTTTGTTGCCATCTGTCTGCTGGTACCCATTATCGGTATTGGTCTCTATCCTAAGATCGCCACTCAGACTTACGATATTAAATCAGCAGAAGTTGCCACTCGGGTGCAAAATATCCGTCTTGCGGCAGATCAAAATATGGCATTTTATGCTCGCGTTTTAACAGCGCCGCAGCTCACCATCAGCCAGCCAGTGGCTGAGATTGCTGTCGATTAGTCGACGTTTTTTCTTTCGACAGATTTAATCTAGTCTTTCACTTCTTCTAAAACCGCGCGGCTGCCCTGATTTAGAGCAGTTTCGCGGTTTTTTCACGCCGTTACGAGCATCGGGACCGCATCGGTATCGTGCTCGGCCTGGGCGAGCAGGTCGGCCGCG
>JAAHIA010000749.1 GCA_010671975.1 Leptolyngbya sp. SIO4C1
GGATTTCTTTGAGCATCGCCTCTTTCTCGCGCAGCGATGCTTTAATCTTTTCCTCAGCCTGGTGTCGCCTGATCATGTCCTGCAGGCGCAGGACGCGCTGTCGCAGCAGCGCCCAGTGAATAGGCTTGGTGATGTAGTCAGTCGCCCCTACGCCGAAAGCCCGATAGACAGAATCGGCGTCATCCAGACTAGTGATCATGAGAACAGGGGCCGAAGTGGAGATCTCTCGCAGCGCAGCGCAGCAGCTAAATCCATCCATTTCGGGCATGAGCGCATCCATCAAAACAATATCAGGCTGCTGCTGTTGGAAGATTTCTAAGCATTCCTTGCCGTCGCTAGCTTCGATCACCTCAAAGCCTTCTTTTTGGATGGCAGCGCGCAGCAGCATCCGAACCGTAGGTTCATCATCTACAATCAGAACTGAGGTCGCTGGCTCCGTCTCTAGCTGACTAGGTGTTTGGGAATCCATAGCAGATAAACAAGTCATGGTAGCTTTTCCTACAGTGTGCTTTGATAGTTTTGTAAGGCTGCTTGAACCTGTTTGTATTCGCTATTAACCTGCTGCATCAGCGGTAGCGCTGGCTGAATGCAGTTATTCTTGCCAATTGCTTCAATTGTCTTGCAGACCCGAGAGAGACGAGTAGCCCCAACGCAGCTGCTGAGAGATTTTAGAGCATGAGCGGCTTGCCTGAGGGCTAGCGGATCCTGTTGATCTAGCGCTGCTTGAACTGCATCAAGACGCTGGGGCGCATCTTCTAAAAACTTGTAGCACACTTCTAGCAAGAAGGAGGGATCATTGCAGACGCCTTTTAGAATTTGTTGATCTAATATTGGCAGATCGGTTAAATCTAGCATTTCTGCCGCTACTGGGCTCTCTTCAGAAGTTGTAGTCGCTGAGCTAATTTGATAAGAGGCTGCTGAGAGAGACTCTGATGGAATATCTGCAGAGGCTGCTTGCTCTAAGACTGCTGCTGTCTTTTCCTCGAGCTGCGGACTCAGCTGCGGATCCAGTTTTGGACATTGTTTAAGCATAATCTCAAGTTCGCGCTTGCGAACAGGTTTACTGATGTAGCCATTCATGCCGGCGGACAGACATTCTTCTTGATCTCCTCGCATCGCATGCGCTGTCATTGCTACAATATGCGGCTGAGCAAGGCTAGGATTGGCTCGAATCTGTCGCGTGGCTTCCAAGCCATCCATCTCTGGCATTTGGACATCCATTAGCACCAGATCGTAAGGCTGGCGTTGTAGCGCTTCGAGGGCTTCTCTACCATTGTTCGCAATATCGGCCTGATAGCCATATGTGATGAGCATCTGCCGCGCGACTTTTTGATTCAATGGAATATCTTCAGCCAGTAAAATCCGCAGCGGCTTTTCCCGACTGAGTGAGGCATTGGCTGGCTGATCTAGATTGAGACTGTTAGAGAACACGGGATGCTCATTGAGCAGCAGCTCAATGAGCGAGTTGTAAAACTGCGATCGCCGAGCGGGCTTTTGCAGCAGCTTGATTTTACCGCCCAAGTCTTTGGCCTGTTTCAGGCTGCGATTGGG
>JAAHIA010000075.1 GCA_010671975.1 Leptolyngbya sp. SIO4C1
TAAAAAGTTTTTCATTGACTTTCGCCTATGAAAACTAGCCTACCATTTCTTTTAAGAAAGAAATAGGGCAGGTTCTCTTTGAGATTTCTCATAAGTGAGTCAATCTGAACTAATAAGTTTTTTTATGAAAGCCAGCTGGGCTATTTCGATAGATAGATGTGCAAAAGCTGAATCTCAAACGAGGCTTGTAAATAGCGATCGCGCTCAGCATGCAGGGAGAAAGTCAAAATGCAGCTAGGGTTAACCGGTTTAACAGGGCTAGTTGCGATCGCGTTTGCCTTGACCCATCTCTATGGCTGCCGCTTGAGGTTTCTCGATAAGACACCGCGCAGTCGCTGGCTGTCGCTGAGCAGCGGCATCTCAGTTGCCTATGTGTTTATTCACGTGCTGCCCGATCTGAGCGAGGCGCAGCATCAGGTTCTGACATCAGACATAGCGCTGGCCTTTCTTGAGCACCATGTCTATGTGATGGCGCTGATTGGCATGGTGCTGTTCTATGGGCTAGAGCGGCTGGCTAAGCAGTCGCGTCAAAAAAATCTGGCTGAGGGTGATGGCGATATGACAGAGCCCAGCGTTTTTTGGCTGCACATGGCTTCATTTACCCTATACAACCTGCTGATTGGCTATCTGCTGCAGCACCGTGAGGAACCCGGCCTGATGAGCTTGCTGCTGTATGCGATCGCTATGGGCACGCATTTTCTAGTTAACGACTACGGGCTGCGGCATCATCATAAAGGGCTATATCGCAAGTTTGGTCGCTGGATCTTAGCCGCAGCAGTGATTGCCGGTTGGGCTGTTGGCAGCCGCCTAGAGATTAGCGAGGCTGCCGTTGCTGTGCTCTTTTCGCTGCTGGCAGGCAGCATCATTCTCAACGTGCTCAAAGAGGAGCTGCCTGAAGAGCGCGAGAGCCGCTACTGGACCTTTGCGCTGGGCGCAGGCGGCTATGCCGCTGTTCTACTGACGGCGTAACGGCGCTTTGCCGGTTTGCAATAGCCCTGCAGTAGCCCTGTCGCGCAGCCTAGCCCCGGAACGCTTTAAGCTGGAATCAAGCGCGTTGCTTGGAGACAGTTCCTTGACTCAATCGGTTCCGATTTACTTTGTAGACGATGCTCGGCTGCAGTCTGAGCATCGCGATAGCGCTGCCTGGCAGGCGGCCTCTGGATTCAAAGCCAAACCCGGCACATACTGTCTAATTCCAGGCAGTCTAATTCCAGGCAGTGACGGCGCGCTGGCCAAGGTGTTAGTCGGTCAGCCTGAGACGCTAGACACTTGGGCGCTGGGTAGCCTGAGTCGCAGCCTGCCGCCTCAAACCTACAGGCTAGCCGATACGTTTTCAGCCGCCGAGGCGACTCAGCTTTGCCTGGGCTGGCAGCTGGGTCAATATCAGTTTCGTCGCTACAAGCAGGAAGCACCCGAGCCGCTGCCCACGCTAGCGCTGCCCGAGACGGTAGATCGCGCCTACCTCACAGCTGCGACTGAGGCAACGTATTTAGTGCGCGATCTAATTAATACGCCTACCAGCGATCTGGGCACGCCAGAGCTAGAGGCTGCTGCTCGCAATCTGGCCGCCGCCCATCAGGCTGAGATTGCAGTGACGGTCGGTACCGATCTGCTGAGCGACAACTATCCGATGATTTACGCTGTCGGCAAAGCCAACATTCACCCACCGCGCCTGATCGATCTGCGCTGGGGAGAGCCGGGCGCGCCCAAAGTGACGCTGGTGGGCAAAGGCGTCTGCTTTGATTCGGGCGGCCTCAACATGAAATCAGCCACCGGCATGAAGCTGATGAAAAAGGACATGGGCGGCGCGGCGCAGGTGCTGGGGCTAGCTAAGCTAATCATGCAGATGACCCTGCCGGTGCGGCTGCGGCTGCTGATTCCTGCGGTTGAAAATAGCGTGTCTGGTGAAGCAATGCGGCCGCTCGACGTGCTCACTTCGCGCAAGGGCACCACCGTTGAAGTTGGCAATACCGATGCCGAAGGTCGACTGGTGCTAGCCGATGCGCTGTGGGAAGCCAGCAGCGAGCAGCCCGATTTGCTGATTGACTGCGCCACCCTGACCGGGGCAGCACGCATTGCAGTGGGGACTGAGCTGCCGGCTTTTTTCTGCAGCGACGACGCGATCGCAGCCGCGCTCAAACAGGCCGGCAACCAGCTAGACGATCCGCTGTGGCAGCTGCCGCTCTATCAGCCCTATCGCGCCATGCTTGATAGCACCGTTGCCGATATCAATAACGTCTCAAATGCGTCCTATGGCGGCGCTATCACGGCAGCGCTGTTTCTCAAAGAGTTTACGCAGCCAGACCTAACCTGGATTCATCTGGATTTTATGGCCTACAACCTGCGCAGCCAGCCAGGACGCCCCGAGGGCGGTGAGGCGATGGGAATGCGAGCGCTGTTCGAGCTGATACGGCAGCGGTTTGCCCAGCCCTAGCCGGCCAGACCTATTGACTTGTCAAGGTTGAATTTGCGGTAGATGCTACCCAGCAAAATTTTTCTATGCCAATCAAAAAAGTCACCCAAAAAGGTGATTAGGAAACCTGATTTGTTTGGTAAGGTGATAAAAAGTAAAATTTTGTTGGGTTTTAGGTCGCTTTGTAAAGAATCTGACATATTCTTAGCCAACTTGCGCTATCGGCCACCTGAACTCCAGCGCTGATGTGACAGGAGTGTTACCGATGTCTACCGATTTTTCAGAGCCAGAAGACTGCCAGCTGCTAGCCAGCAGCGGGGGCCTAGGCCGCTTTCGACTGCTGCAGCGAGGCTTTCGCGCTGCTGTCTTCAGCCTGGTTGGCCTGATTGCGGTTTTAGGACTCAGCCTGAGCGCGGCAGACCTGCCGGCTGAGGCTAGTGATGGGCTAGATCGGCAGCTGGCCACTCTACAGCAGCTTACCCCGCAGCGAAGCCTGCCCGATGCACAGCGAGCTCAGCTCCGGCAGGCGTTTAATCCGGCTTTAGCAGAGCATTTGGGACATTCTCGACTGGTTACTTCCAGCCTGACTGGTCACCGCTTAACCGGCGCCCACCTCTTCACAACCCGGTTTGAGTCTAACAGTCGCGCCTCAGATGGCTACCGCCAGCGGCTCTCCAACAACTAGCGGTGCATGCGCGGTCAGCTCTAAATCTTGTGCATAGATAGTCAGCCAGGGCTGCGCGAGATCAAGCGCTGCAAAGGGACTGTCGGCAGCCACCGTCAGCTGACTGCTGACCAGCTGCGATCGCGCCCCAAAGTCACCTTCAAACTTTAAAATCTGACCAGCCGCCCGGCTAAAGACCGTGCCGGTCAGCTGGCTAGGCAGGTTATTAATGAAGCTAAACCAGTCTTCGCGATAGGTGAGCGAGCAGAGCAGCTGACCAGCCTGAGAAACGGTGACTGTGCGATCTCGCCAGTCGAACTCAGCCATCTCTTTGGGCAGTCCCCAAATTTCTCGCCCGCCAGCGACCGAGTCGGCGCTATCTACGTAGATGTGTGAAATCCAGCCGCCGATATCTTCTGCATAGCGCACCAGTCCTGGAACCACAATCAGCTCGCTATATTCCAGCACCGATCCGGCCCGATAGGCCGAAAGATAGACGCCCCCGAGCGTCTTACCCGGCCACAGTGAAACCAGCTCAAACTCGGCTGGCACAAACGGCCGCGCTTTTTCGATATCAATCCAGTGCAGCGTCTGCAGGCAGTAGCCACGCAGCTGCCAAGGCGCATTGGGATAGGTCATAGAAAGCGTCTGAGAGATACGTCGGGGGTCAAAGCGATGCAGGCTAGCTCTTGCCCTTTAAATAGGCCAGCATCGTATCGGCATCGGATACCTCAAAAGGATCGGTGGGGCAGTTATCGCCGTAGTCGGGCTCGATAAAGATTTTCTCAATGCTCATATCGTTGACGACCATTGAATAGCGCCAAGAGCGCATCCCAAAGCCTAGATTCGATTTGTCCACCAGCATGCCCATCTTGCGAGTAAATTCGCCGTTGCCGTCTGGTAGCAAGAAGACGTTCTTAGCTCCCTGCTGCTTGCCCCACTGAAACATGACAAACGCATCGTTGACCGAAACGCAAATCACCTCGTCAACGCCCTGCGCTTTGATCTCATCATAGAGCTCTTCATAGCGAGGCAGGTGGGTCGATGAGCAGGTGGGGGTAAATGCCCCTGGCAGTGAGAAAACCACAACGCGCTTGCCGCCAAAAATATCTTCCGTTGTTTTGTCTTCCCAACGAAAAGGGTTTGGTCCTTCTACTGACTCATCGCGAACGCGAGTCTTAAAAACAACATTAGGAACCTTGTTAAGTAAGATGGCCATAAACTTCCTTGAATGACGCTTTAGCTTTGTAGTCTGTGTAGTCTGTCCGATTTGGCAAACGGGCCTAGCATACCGCTCCGTGCGCCTGCCATCATCTGACTAAAGATTGAATCTTACTAGATGGGCTGCCGCTTAACTGTTATCTAGCGATCTTACCCGGCGAGCGGCTCGGCCAAATTTGGCGCCTCACTGGCGTTTGGTCGTTCGGCCAGCAGCGGCTTGAGCTCGGTCAGCAGTTTTTGGTTTTGAGCCTCGGTGCCAACGGTGATGCGCAGCTTATCTCTAAGCCCGGGCTGATCGAAATAGCGTACCAAGATGCCCCGCGCTTTCAGCGCTGCCTGCACAGCAGCGGCGGGGACCGGCGGCGTGGCTAGCACGAAGTTACCCTGCGAAGGCAGTACGGTGCAGCCTAGCTGTCTGAGTCCGGCCGTCAGCCGCGATCGCGAGGCCTTCACTCGATTGGCGCAGTCATTTTTATAGGCCTGATCGCGCACGGCCGCCGCGCCTACCAGTGTCGCAATCGCGTCCACGTTGTAGCTGTCTTTGACCTTAAAGAGACCCGAGAGCAGCTGCGGATGCGCAATTCCAAACCCTAGCCGCAGCCCGGCGAGCCCGTAGCCTTTCGAGAGCGTGCGCAGCAAAATTACGTTTTCAAAGTCAGCCAGCAGCGAGAGCGCTGAGCCCTCCGCAAAATCAACGTAGGCTTCGTCGATTGCCAGCACGCCCGCTAGCTGAGCCGCCAGCGATCGCAGGTCGGCCAAGGGCACAGCGTGCCCGGTAGGGCTGTTGGGTGAGGCAATCAGCGTCAGCGCTCCGGACGCCTGCACCAGCCGATCGATTGGCAGCCGCAGATCGTCTGCATAGGGTATCTCAACCACCTGAGCCGGCTGCATAGCCGCCAGCGTGCGATAGAGCACGTAGGTCGGCGTAGGATAGACCACTGGCCGCGCGGCTCCCTCAGCACAGGCGCGAATCAGTACGTTCAGCAGTTCATCGCTGCCGTTGCTGACCAAGATCCAATCGGGCGGCACGCCGAGCGCTGCGCTCACCGCCTGACAAAACTCCTTCGCAAACGGGTCGGGGTAGCGGCGCAGCCATTCGCTGTCTAAGGTTCTTAGCGCTGCGATCGCGCCTGGCGAAGGTGGATATGGATTTTCATTGGTATTGAGCTTGAGAACGGGCGTTCCTGGCCTGGGTTGCTCCCCAGGGCGATAGCCCGTCATGGCCTCTACCGAGGCTCGAAAATAGCGCATGCGTTGGTTCCGATTGGCCTGCTGCCTATTCTAGGCCGCCTTGCATTCAATCTGTAAATTTGGCTTAAGCCGCTGTATCTCAATCAGACGTACCACAGTCGGACATAATCACCGGCAAATGTATCTCGATTCACGAGTTATTCTCGATTTCGCCGATATACTGAACGCCGATAGCTGTGTTTAGTCTTGAATCCGTTAATCCTACTCCATGCTAATTAACTGAGGCAATTACTATGACAGACGTCAACGGCACTATGATGCAGTGCTTTCACTGGTATACGCCCAGCGAAGGCACCCACTGGAATACTGTCGCTGAAAGCGCTCAAGACCTCGCGGCAGCTGGCTTTACAGCAATGTGGCTACCGCCCGCCTACAAGGGCATGAGCGGCGGCTGGGATGTCGGCTACGGCGTCTACGATCTCTTCGATCTCGGGGAGTTTGATCAAAAAGGCTCGGTGCGCACCAAATACGGCACGCGCGATCAGTACCTCGCAGCCATCAGCGCGCTCAAATCAGCGGGCCTACAGGTCTATGCCGATGCGGTCCTCAACCACAGAATGGGCGGTGACGTCGCTGAGACGATGCAGGCGATTCCCTTTTCTCAAGACAATCGGCTACAGCCCAAAGGCCCTCAGCAAGAAATCAAAAGCTACACTCATTTCAACTTTCCGGGGCGGCAGGGCCAATACTCTAATTTTGAATGGCACTGGCATCACTTTGACGCCGTTGACTACAACGAGTACAACGGTGGCGACAGCAGTACCGTCTATCTGCTAGCTGGTAAGCAGTTTGATGATTTCGTGGCGCTTGAAAAAGGCAACTTTGCCTATCTGATGGGCTGCGATCTCGACTTTCAAAATGACTGGGTGCGGGGCGAAATTCTGCACTGGGGTAAGTGGTATTTAGATACGACCGACGTTGACGGCTTTCGGATTGATGCCATCAAGCATATTTCAGCCTGGTTTTTTCCTGAGTGGATCGATCTGCTAGAGCAGCACGCCGGTAAAGACCTGTTTATGGTAGGCGAATATTGGCTGCCCAATATCAATGTGCTGCACTGGTACCTCGATTCCGTTGGCGGCCGAATGATGGTGTTTGACGTGCCGCTGCACTACAACTTTCACTATGCCAGCAAAGCCGGTGGCCACTATGATATGCGGCGCATTCTAGACAATACGCTGATGCAGCAGCGCCCAACCCACGCGGTTACCTTTGTCGAAAACCACGATTCGCAGCCGCTACAGGCGCTAGAGTCGGTGGTCGAACCCTGGTTTAAGCCGCTGGCCTACGCCATTATCTTGCTGCGCGCTCAGGGCTATCCCTGCGTCTTTCACGCCGACTACTATGGCGCCCACTATCGCGATCGCGGCCACGAGGTTTGGATGAATTCTCATCGCTGGCTGATTGACAAATTTCTCTATGCGCGTCAAACCTACGCCTACGGACCGCAGTACGACTACTTCGACCATTGGAATACCATCGGCTGGACTCGTCTTGGCGATGAGGCCCACCCCAAAGCCATGGCCGTGATCATGAGCGATGGACCCGAGGGCTACAAATGGATGGAGGTTGGCAAGCCCAATGCTCAATTCATCGATCTGACTGAGCACATTTCAGAGCCTGTCTACACCAATGAATACGGCTGGGGAGAGTTCCGCTGCAGCGGCGGCTCTGTCTCAGTCTGGGTGCAGGCTTAGAAGAAAGCGTCAGAAGCTGGGCATCTCTGGCTTCTGACGCCTGCATTTGGTCCCTACGCACCGCTAGAAGGAGGGATCGTGTTCGTAGTCGACGCACTGCCCATCTTCCCACTGGCGACCATCGGTTTCACAGGCTTCTTGGTTGCGCTTAAACGGCAGCGTTGCGGGATGAAAGGACTTACCCTGATCGACCACCGGCTGATTTCTAATAGAGGGCGTCGTCATGCGATAGAGCTGAGAAAGCCCAAAAACCGCGCCGCAGCCGGCTAACGCCACCGCTAGCAGGATCAGTCTCGCTAAAACGGCCTGACGCAAAGAGACCCTTTGGCGCGGTCGCCGATCGCGACCAATCAAGCAAACAAAATAAAATCTACGGCTAAACACAGGAACTAGGAAACGAATATCAACTAGGTGTCGGGTCTGAGAGTTTGAAAGAGTCTCGTATAGAGCAGCCATTTGAATGGGGGTAAAGGTGGCTCGTACGTTGCTAGGCAGCTGCTCGATGATGCGCTTAGCAAACTCTTTGTTGCGTTGATCAGATCGCCTCATTATCTGCTATCTCATTGCTTCACGGTGGCTCCACGGTTTAGATATAGATCTATTCACGTAAAGGGTGGACTGTCTCCCAAGATGTCTGCTATTAGAGTGCCCGATAGCACCTAGTCCCATCTCCGAGGATGTGCGGATCTCTGCTGCGGTACCTCCTGGTGAATTTTCCGAACGCTGGTAAAAGACTCGCCGGCTCAACCTGGGGCTGTCGCATTAACCGGCGGGTGCAACCATGACCTGATTTCGCCCGGCCTGCTTAGAGCAATACAGCGCTTCGTCTGCCTGTTTAATCAGTTCGCTAGCAGAGAGCCCCTGGTGCTTAGACAGGCTGGCAATGCCGTAGCTGAGCGTAATCTGGCTGCTGACCTGGGAGCCAACGTGAGGGATCTGGAGCTGCTCGATGCGCTGCTGGATGCGATAGACCGTTTCAAGCGCAGCCTCAGAGCGAGTATCAGGCAAAACAATGGCAAACTCTTCTCCGCCATAGCGGGCCGCTAAATTGCTGCGCTGTAGCGTCTGACGAATGGCTTGGGCCACCTCATAAAGGCATTTATCGCCGGCTGGATGTCCGTAGGTATCGTTGTAGCTTTTAAAGTAGTCAACGTCGCAGAGAATCAGCGATAGCGCCTGCTTTTGCTGCATCATCTGAGCCAGGTATTGATCGAAATAGCGACGGTTAGCTAGCTGAGTAAGACTGTCTAAGGTGGCCAGCCCCTGCAGCTGCTGACTGTAGACGACAAGCATGGCCACGTTGCTAGCTAACAGGGCGAGTAGCGCAGCCATCACCGGCATCCACCATCCCCAGATAAACAGTCCGAAGCTGGCTCCTACTAGGGCGCTGCTCAGCGTCAGCGTCTCAATCAGCAGAGTGAGGGTCTTCAGCTGCAGTTTTTGAGCCTGGCGCTGCAGCAGCCAGTGGACAACCGATGTGCTGATGCCGCTCCAGCAGAAGATCCAGAGCCACTCGAGCGGTTCGGGCGCGGTGCGAATCAGGCGTCGGCCGTCTAGCGCGGCCGATAAAAGCTGGCTGACAATGTGAGCATGGATAAACACGCCCGGCTGCTGGTCAGAGCGGCTCAGCGACGTATGAAAAAAGTCGTTGGTACTGGCTGCTATTGAGCCGATGAGAACCACCCGCCCTTGAATTAGTTTGGCCGGTATTTGATTCTGCAGCACGGCTCTAAAAGAAACCGTTTGAAAGCTGACCGCAGGCTTGCGGTAGTTAATTAAGATCTGATAGCCGCCGGTATCCGCACCGACATACCCACCGCTGTGCTGCTCAAACCGCTCGAAGACAGCTTGACCCAGCCGCAGCTTGGGGGCGTCAGCGCTGCCGCCAGCCGCTTCTGGGTAGATGCCGTCTGCTTCTAAATACATCAGCGCTAGCTTGAGCGCCAGGCCATACCTCAGTCGATCGGCGACCACGGCAGACAGCAGCCCGCGCCTGACTCGCCCATCTCGATCGAGGACAAAATCAGCCATGCCGACCTGATCGAGCTGCTCTAGCGTCGGCGGCGCCGCCACAGATCGATTAATCACCTTTTCTACCCCTATCAGCGCGGGCGTATTTTCAAAAACCTGCACCAGCTTCTCATGGCCGGGCTCAACAGGAAGATTGCGATAGAGATCAAGGCCAATGGCGCGCGGCTGATGCTGGTCAATCTGATTGATAGCCTCGGCCAGCACCCGATCTGGAATGGGCCAGGTGCCGACATAGCTTAGATCAGCTTCATCAATGGTGACCAGTAAAACGCGCTGCTCGCTGGCCTCGGCGGGGCGGAGTAGAAAATAGCTGTCTAAGATCAACCACTCTAGGTACTGCAGCACGCCGGTCGCGTTGACAGCTGCCATAGCCACCGATGCGATCGCAGAAACAGCTAGCGCTTGCCAGCCAGATTGACTTAGCCGCTTGTGGAGCAACTGCATTGATCTAGAGCTTGGTTCTAGAGCTTGGTTCTCTGTTGCTAGAATGCCCATTTTGCCGAGGGATACAGCGCCCTGAGCTTAGATTAGCCAGTTGCCAACCAGCACAAAAGGGGCCCAGTAGAAGGGATGGCTGTACGGCCGATCTTTGAGCAGGGCTAGCTGCGCCTGACGGAGCGCTTCTGCTTTGGTCGTTTGACCGACAGATTGATAGAAGTGCGTCATCAGCTCAACGGTTGAGCGATCGTTGACCGACCAGAGCGTGGCCAGCGTACTTCTGGCCCCTGACTGCACTGCCATACCGGCAAGCCCTAGCATGGCCCTTTTATCACCTGCCGCAGTCTGGCAGGCGCTGAGCACCATCAGCTCAATGGGGCGAGCCGATTCCGCTTGGCGAGCCTGTAGCAGGCTGTCTAGCTCTGATAGCGTAATCTTTTGGTCCCAAGCCAGTAGAAAGGTTTCTGTCAGCGCTGAGCTAAACTGACCGTGCGTTGCTAGGTGCAAAATCGGGTAGGACGTTGCTTTGATCTGCGCCTCGAAGCGCTGCTTGGTAAAGTCTTGATTGAGGTAGAGCTGGGCCTGCTGCGTGTTGGTCAAAATCTCTTGAGTTTCAGCTTTGACGCCTGGCAGCGCCGCAAAGCCTGCTCGCGACTCGCTGATGCCAAGCACCAGTGCGGCTAGCGGCTGAGGTTTAGTAAAGTGAGGGCCTAGCAGCTGTAGGCCCGGCGTTAAGGCCACCGCGTAGGTTTCAATCAGATACCGCTGTCCGTCGTGGAGCGCCGCCATCGGAATGTTTCTGAGGGCGCTGTCGAGGACAAAGACCAGCGTTTTGATCTGCTGCTGCTGCAGCTGTGCCTGCGCCGGGCGAATTAGCCAGTCGTAAATGGTCTGAGCCTGCTGCAGTCGCTGCTGATCGGAGAGGGCCGGATTGAAATAAACAAAAAACTGATCGACCGTCTTTTCAACCTCTGCCTGCGGCAGCTGCGTGCGGTAGTGCTGCAGCGGCTGCCCCGGCAGTGAGAGCAAAACCTCTAGCCGATCTGGCAAAATGATGGGATAGAGGACAGCCGCTGTGGGATCAATTTGGTCAACCTGGGTTGATGAGGCGTCGATGCAGGCCGAGCGAAAGTAGTTTTCCAGCTCGGCTAGCTGCAGATCTTCAATCAGGCTGCGGGCTTGCTCAAGGCTGGCTAAGCGGCTTTCATCCTCAGCTAGTAGCAGGCCGATCAGCTCGCGATAGAGCGGTTCTACCTTTTCTTTGAAGCTAAACTGAACGTCTGAGCGCGTGGCCAGCAAGTCTTTTCTGACGGCGCGCAGCGAGGTCACAGCTTCGGTATAGGCCGAAATCGCCGCTGCCGGCTGCGCCCGCGCTTGAAAAATGCGACCTAGCTGCCACTGCCAGCGATAGGCAATGTCGTCTGCGCGGATGGCTTTGGCAAGCTTGGCTGCTTGCTGCGTTAGGGTCTGGGCGTCTTGCCACTGCCGCGTTTGCCAGTAGAGCGCGCCTAGCTGACCCAGCGCATAGGATTCGGCCCGCACGTCTCGAAGTGTCTTCGCCTGCTCGACGCCGACCGCTAGCAGCTGCGCCAGTTCAGCGAGCGATAGCACCTCTGAACCGGCCTGAGGCAGCTGTAAGACAGACTCAGCAAAGTTGACCCGACTGTAAATGCTGGCTCGACTCGGCTGTAGGGACTGCAGCTGCGATCGCACCTCCAGCGCCAGCGCCAGCGCCGGCTGCCAGCGCGACAGCTCTACCCAGTAGCTCAGCAGGTTGAGTTGGGCCGCTAGCCGATCGGGGCCTGGGCTAGCCATTGCTTGCTCGTAGGCCGTGATTGCCGGCGCGGTTTCTTGCAATGCCCGCAGCGTATTGGCCAGCGCCAGCTGTGACTTGGCGACTTCGCTAGGCTGAGCTAGCTGCTGCGCGATCGCTACGCTCTGACTCAAAAGCTGCTTAGACAGTGAGAGATCGCCTACCGTCTGCAGAGCAGTGCCCAGACTGCGCAGCGCAGCTGCCTTAAGCAAGCTATTAGGTTTACTCTCAAGCGACTCATACGTTGTTTCCAGCAGGCCCTGCGCCTGTCGATAGAGCCCCAGGGTCTGCATGGCCTGCGCCTGGTTGAGCTGGCTACCCAAACGACCCAGCGTATCGCCGAGCTGATCGTAGTAGTCGGCAGCCTCTGCCCAAGTATCAATCGACTGCTCGATCTGGCCCAGCCCTAGCTGCAGGTGACCATACGTATTGAGCATGGGCGCTAAAACAGCGGTATCCTCTACTGCCAAAGCCAGGCTGACTTGAATCGCCTGTGTCGCCGCTGGCCATTTGCCTAGCGCTTGATAAGCCAGGGATAGATAGCTGAGGCTCAGCGCCTGATGAGCCTTGTCTGAGGTATCGGCATAGTGTGCTGCAGCACTCTGCCAGTGCTGGGCTGCAGCGGTTAGCTGACCCGACTCATAAGCGGCTCTACCCTGCGCTAGCTGCTCGTCCGCCGAGATTGGTACCAGCTGAGCGGAAGACTCCATCGCCAAGCCAGGTGAAACTGTGGCCGCTAGCAGTGCTGTCGCTGCCGCTAGCGCTACCCAAGCTGCTGCCTTGCCTGAAATGATTTTGCTGAGTCGGTTCCAAAAAGCCCTGAGCTGATGCAAGAGTGCCTCCCAACCGAGATGAGCTAGATACCCTCGATTTAGGAATGCCCACTATTTAGGCTTCGTCATCAGAACGCGCCAGATAATGAAAAGCGTAAACCCCAGGTAGCCGAGCGCCGTTATCCAGTTTTGCCAGCTGTCGGTCTCTGAAAAATCGCTCATGCCCACCATTGATATCTACGTGAACGCCCTTTACGACTGATACTGGGCTGCGCTAGACAAGTTGAGCGGATCAGCTTCTGAGAGCTGCGGCTCCTCAACTTCTAAGTAGGTCTCTAGCAGCGCTAGGTTACGCACGTTGGACTTATAAAACGCGTCGAATATATCACCCAGGAAGGGGATAGCGCCAACGATGGTCTCTAGCGCAATATTAAACACCATCTGCTTAAAAACGCTGCCCGGTAGCCGAAACCGGGCTGCTAAAAACAGAATGTAGCCAGAAATTGCGGTCGTGACTAAATCGCCAAGCCCAGGCACCAAGCCAATGATTGGGTCTAACCCGAAGCGAAAGCGAGTCCCAGGAATCCGCAGCGCAGTATCCATCAGGCGGCTGAGGCGGCGGATGCGGTTGAGGTTGCGAAGGCGAGCGTCAATAGTCATGAGCTCAGTCTTTCACAGGTCAATCGCCGCAGCCTATACCGGCAGGCGGATTTTTCCTTGGCTAGGTCCAGCACTAGGTCCAGTAGAGGATAGCGCTAGCGCCAAAGCGCCGATCGATCTCGGTTTCAAAAAAGGTTCGCAGCGCTTTCATTAGGTTTTTGGGATAGACATATTTGGTGCCGCCAAACTTGTTGCGCTTGACGCTGCGACTGGCTTCATCTAAATCAAGTCGGCTGTTGGGATACCAGGTCTGCAAAACCTGCTTAGACCCTGGCGTAAACCGATGGGAAATCAGCTCAAACGTGAGGTCGCAGTCAAAATCAAGCGCCGCTGCCACCTGGTCGAGCAGCTCGCCGTAGGCCTGCTGCCAGTTTTCGACCGGCATGATGGGTGCAATCACAAAGCCAATCGGATAGCCGCCGCCTTGACCGACCGGCAGGGCTAAGCGTCGCGCCGCTTGAATGCGCTGTGCCACCGTAGCTGTGCCGCCTTCTAGAAATCGGCTGACGGCCGGCGCATTGATGCTAAAGCGGCAGCGAGTATGCCCTTGGTGCGGCAGCGCCAGCAGCGAGTCGACTCCATCAAACTTAGACACCCAGCGCAGCCGAGCGCGATCGCGGCTGCCAAAGTAGCGAATACATTCAGCCAGCGACCCGGTCAAATGTTCAATCCCAAGCGGGTCGGTGTAGCAGCTGACCTCATAGGTGGTCAGCCCCGCGTCGGCCTCGTAACGCTTCAGATTCTCTAAAATCTGCGGCAGGTTCGCATAGACGCGAACCATCGGCGGCCCCTGCAGACTGCCGGCCAGATAGCAGTACTGGCAGTGGGCTGGGCAGCCTTGAGCCAGGTGAAACTGCCAGTCGGCCGAGGGCGGAATTGGGCTCAGCTTTAGCTGACCCGCCGGAGCCTTTACCACTGCCAGCGTTTGCTTAGCGCGGGTATAGGTTTCGCGCTCTGTCTCTCCGCGCAGACCGGTGATGCGATTCTGGCGCAGCTTGGTGACTGGCAGTTCGAGCGCCTCCACCCGCTGCAAAATTTGCTGGCCCCAAGGCTCTGCTAGGGCAGCCGGGGTAAAGAGCACCTGCTCGGGCAGCCATAGCCGGCTAGGCGCGATCGCGCTATTGCCAGTAGTCTCTGTGACGGGTACAGGCATTGACCTATTGCTTCTATTCCTTCAGCGGGTCGTGGCCCCAGTTCATCAGCGAATAGCGCCAGTCGGTTTCTTCCAGATCGCCCGAGGGCTGCTGTGCCGTGTGTCGATGCACGTAGCTGACCACCTTGCGCATGTGCTGCAGGTCGTCATCGGTGTAGTCAGACTGCTTTTTGTTCAAAATCTCAATGATGCGCTGACCCGACTGGCGGCCTTTGATCTTCCCGCTGTCATCCTTCTGTCCGACTGACTTGCTTTTGTCGGTCTCCAGCCAGTCTTCAAGCTCGCTGGCTGTCATGTTGACGGCTGTGTTAAATTCTTCGATTTCTTCGCTTTGGCCTGAGCTGCGATCGCTCGACTGCTCTACCCGGCTGAGCGCGTCGGGCCTGTGTCCGGTCACGGTGCCGGTGCTGTCGTTTTTAACCAGGTAGCGCGGATCGTCCTCAGACGCTGCCACGGTTTGCCCTGTCACTTCGGTCTCTGCGGTGATGCGTTCTGGACCGTGCCAGTGGTAGTGCCGCTTCCTACCCGCCATTTAACCTGATCGCCCTGCTTAAACTCCTGAGCCATGCTTTATCAGCCCTTTACTGCATCTCTTGCCACTGTAAAACCAGTGTAAAAAGAGATTTCAGAGCCCAGCATCGCTCTTTTTATAGATCTGGTATGGATCTGGCTCTAAGCGCTAGGTACGGCTAAGCCCTGAGCGCAGTCGAAGGGCGCTTTTAGTCGATCAGCCTGATCCGACCGCTGCGAATTCGATCAAAGATCCGATTGATCTTTGCCCGCTCAGTGCTGCTCAGCTCAAACGACAG
>JAAHIA010000750.1 GCA_010671975.1 Leptolyngbya sp. SIO4C1
TTCAAAGGCCTGAGCGAACCTGCCAAGCTCTTTGAGCGGACGGTGCACCTGACGGCTAAATAGAACAATTGTTAATGCGGCAAGTAGTAGACTCACAGCAAACGCCGTGGCTAGGCTATTGAGCGCTGCTTCAAAACTTTCTGTTCGCACTCTCTGGGTTGAGTAGCCCAGACGAATTTCTCCTAGCGGCCGATCAAAGGACTCAATCGGTACCTGAACCTGATGAATGCTAGAGAACTGGTTGACCGCTGCCAAGACCGCAAGCACATCCCGCTGATTGTCTAAAGCATCCAACGCTGCTTGAATCAGCGAATTTTCAAGGTTTAAGTAGCGAGTCAGCGGCCGCCCGTCGCTGCTAACAATCACGCTGTAGACCACGTCTGTTTCAGCTGTGGCCTGCTGCATCAGCGTTTCTAGATAGAGAAAGTCAAGATTAAAGATTGCTTCAGGCGCCACCTTACGCAGAAAATCAGCTTTGCTCTCGGCTTGAGCGCGCAGGTTGTTCATTTGACGAGCGTAGTTACGCTGAATCTGTATCAGCCCAAAGGCTAGCTGGATCAACAATAAGAAGGAACTCGCAATGCTTAAGTAGCGGAGTGCCAGGCTTTGCTGAAACTGATTAAAAAGCTTTTTGCGAAGCCCTTTCATATCTTTTCTAAGAGTTGAGCAGCCAGGGATTAAGATAAAAGCTAGACAGCCGCTGCGAAACGAGCCGTCAGCGCAAAGAGTGAGCGACAGCATCCCAGCTTTTCAACTGCAGAGTTTCAATCAGGTTGTCTAGGTTGCTATAGTCAACGGCGGGTACAAATCCATCTGCCTTCAGCGCTGCCAGCGCCGGATGGTCGGAGGGTAGATCAAGTAGCGCCGTCCGAACTTGCTCAGCCAGCTGAAGATCAGTTTCAGCCAGCGTTGAAATCGGCCATTCAGGATAGAGGGCTGTGGTGTGAGGATAGAAAAAGGTGTCGTTTGCCGCATCAATAATCCTAACCTCATCTAAGCTAGCCAGCCGCCCCTTATCCATCATCTTCTCCAGCTGACCTGTACGAATAAAGCCAGCGTCAATCGTGCCGTTCAGCACTGCTAGAACAATATTGTCTTGAGATTTGTTTTCAATAAAGCTGCTAAAGTCTTTGTAGGGGTCAAAGCCTTTTTGCAATAGATGATAAATCTGGAAGGTGCAGCCTGCGGCAGCTGTTTGAAAATCGACGCAGGCGGCTCGCTTATTCTTCAAGTCTTCGATGGCATAGAGATCGCTGTCGCCGCTGACAATGATCAAGCCGCTAAACTCCGTCCCTGTCTGCGGGCGAGTGTGGGTGACCAGAAAATCAGTGTTGTGCAGACGCTGGATTTGAACTGCGGCCAGCGGATTGTTGGTTGTGAAATCTAAAGCGCCTTCTTCGACTTTCGTAAACTGGCTTTCTTGAGAGAGCACTACCAGCTCGACAGGTCGCCCAATCTGACTAGATAGGTAGCTCATCAGCGGACCGTATCGCTCATTGACAGAAACTGCGCTGTCAATAGCTAGCACACCAAAGAAAACAGGCTCACCC
>JAAHIA010000751.1 GCA_010671975.1 Leptolyngbya sp. SIO4C1
TCTTCAGCAGCGATTTTTTAGCGCTGCTATGTGCTTGGCAGTGGGCAGGGTTTCTCAATCAGTTTTATTCCCCAATGCCGCCTGGGTTAACCTGGTGGGTTTGGCTAGGGCTACCGGGCCTATTTTGGATTTTTGTGGCGTTAACGCTGCTTCTATTTATTCATTACGGACTTTACAGCGCAACGGTTCGCGCCAAAAACTACCTCAAAGCTGGACAGCTCATCAGCTATCTATACCTTTTTTCCCTAGTTGCGACATATTTCTACGATCCTAAACTTGATCCGCCTCGTTCATTGTTTTTTACTGCCTGGATTAGCAGCGTTGGTTTGGTAATTTTGGCTCGCCTGGTAGCCAATCTGGTTTTTGCCCAAGTTGAAAGATCTCAGCCGCCTGTGCGGGTTTTTTTAATTGCTAGAGCAAATCGCCTGAGGCATCTGTCTCGAACTATTAAAAACAGATCTCACTATCAAATCGTAGGGGCTGCAATGGCTTCTACTGCTAGCTCAATGGCGATTTTTCAATCGATTTTGCGAACTCAGCCTGATGAGGTGCTAGCTGAAGATCTACCAGAAGCGGAGCTAGCCTCAAGTCTTTTTTGGCGTCTACGAGGCACAGGCATTCCGCTACGACTCCTGCCTTCAAGTCGCGAGATGCTCTATCGTCGAGGTATTCCAGAGGTTTTTGCAGGGCTGCCAACGCTGCACATTGAGCTGTCTATCTTTCAAACGTTGGACTATCGGATCAAGCGCTGGCTAGATTACCTAGTGGCGCTATTGGGGCTAGCAGCATTAGCGCCGATTTTAGTTGCGATCGCAGTGACAATCAAAGCCACGTCACCGGGCCCAATCTTTTTCCGACAGGAAAGAGTTGGACTACACGGTCGAATTTTTCACGTTTGGAAATTTCGCACTATGCATGTCAATGCTGCTCAGCTGCAGGCCGCCTTAGAGCATTGCAATGAAAGCCAAGACGGCATCCTCTTCAAAATACGTCACGACCCAAGAGTGACGTCCATTGGTCGGTTCCTGAGGCGTACTAGCTTAGACGAACTACCGCAGCTGTTTAATGTGCTGTTAGGGCAAATGAGTCTAGTCGGCCCACGCCCTCTACCTTTGCGAGATATTTCTAAGTTTGAACCTTGGCACCATATTCGCCATCAGGTGCTGCCTGGTATTACAGGACTGTGGCAAACGTCAGGACGGTCAGATATTGAAAATTTTGATGACGCTGCTCGTTTAGATTTGCACTATATCGATAACTGGTCTTTGAATTTAGACTTAGATATTCTGATTGCAACTGTTCAGATTGTTGTCTTTCGCCAGGGCGCTTACTAGGCTTTGGCCAGATTTAAAAGTTCGAATATAGCAGCCTGTTGCAGCGATGCTTGCTCAGATCTCAGCTTTAGGTGGCTAGTTTACTGATTGCTTTTAAATCTGGCCAAAGCCTAGTAAGCGCCCTGGCGAAAGACAACAATCTGAACAGTTGCAATCAGAATATCTAAGTCTAAATTCAAAGACCAGTTATCGATATAGTGCAAATCTAAACGAGC
>JAAHIA010000752.1 GCA_010671975.1 Leptolyngbya sp. SIO4C1
TCTGATACGGGTACTGGTCTTTACCGATTAGATGAAATCGGAATAGTTGAAATCACGATGAATAACCGTCTAACCTCCCCTGTTGCTGCTGAGCAGGTCAGATCGTTTCCAACTATTCCGATTTCAACTAATCGGTAAAGCCGCCAGAGCAAGGTCGTGGTTCCGGTCACTCGAATGAGATTGTTTCCAACTATTCCGATTTCAACTAATCGGTAAAGTGACCCCCAGCGGAAGCCTGTCTTAGAGCTAGCTCCAGACAGCCAAACCACGGAGGTCTATTTTCCTATCCTATCAGCTCATCTACCAAGCAGCCTAAATCGCCGCAACCCTTACCAGCGCTAGCTCCACAGAGGTCAACGAAAAATAGGCTTTTCAGCGATCGCCCTACCTCCGTGGCCAGTGCCCATTCCTAACCAGTAGGCCGCTAAACAATGTAAGCCTCAGGCGGCGCTTCTGGTGGGTCACTGCCAATTGTCAGCACTCGCGATACAGCATCTTCCGAAATCCAATAAAACCGCACATTATCTTCTGCGTCATTGACCCGCCGCTTCACCCTTTGATGCAGCTGCCGCATCTCCGCCAAGCTCAAAAAGCACTCAAACACCGAATACTGCACCCGACGACCATAGCCCTCCAAAAATGTTGCCAGCTTCGTTCGGCGCTTATCGTTCGGGATATCGTAGACCACCAAAACCAGCATCAGATGATCCGCCGAAATGCCTCATAGGGCCGATCGCCCAGCAGCGACTTCACATACCGCTGCACCTGTAGCTGAATGATGCGGCGGTAAGACACCGGACTTTTCACATCCGGGTGCGAAGCCGTTTCACCCATGCGTTCCTCAAACCGCTTGAGAAATAATCGCCGGGCTGAGCCGGTCAGATAAACACCGCCTTTATCAGTCGGCCAGGTAAAATCCGTCGGGCGAATTGCCTTCTGATTGACCAGCTTCATTACCAGCGTATCCACAATCGGTGAGCGAAACTCCTCCATCAGATCAAAGGCCAAGTAAGCTTTAGGACGTTCCGCTCCATGTAAATTACCCAGGTAAGGATTGAGTCCTTCTGTGATCAGCAGGCTAAACACATTGTTAAACAGCAGCGTATAGCCAAAGCTCAGCAGCGAGTTCATCGGATCTGGCGGCGGATGAAATGCCCGCTTGGGTAAGCTAAAGCCTGGATTGCGGATCAGCTGATTTAGCGCCGCAAAATACTGTGCTGCCCCAAACCCTTCATAACCCCGAATTTGCTCTAGCGTCAGCGAATCAGCCAGCGTATCGAGCGCCTTGATGATGTCACTCAGTCGAGCAATCGCCCCGATCACCTCTGGCGCTGCATCCTCACGCCTGAGCCGCAGCAGCAATTGCTTAGAATTTACCAGCTTACCGCGCACGACTGCTCGCGCCATTGCTAGCTGAAACGGAACTTCCGCTTGCCGCTTAAACTGAGCTGTTTCAACGACCAAATCAGGAGATTCAGCACTCCAAAGATGTCCCTTGTACTCTCCTAGCTGACTCAGAAATATGACTGGAATGGATAGCTGCAAG
>JAAHIA010000753.1 GCA_010671975.1 Leptolyngbya sp. SIO4C1
CGAGGCGCAGGTTGCCTTCTTTGACGAAAGACTTCAGTGAATCGAGGTCAGCCCCGCCGATGGGCTTGGTGCTAGCGTCAGCGCCGACTACAGCTCTGGAAAAAGCGTCAAGCATCGAGCTCTCCTTATATGTAAAAAACACTCTCAAAAGGTGACGTGCAGCTGTGTAAGCTGTGTCAGCTTTGACCATACCCAATCGGCTTCACCTGAGTCTCTTCTATGAGAAACAAAGCAATATTCTGTTACATTGGCTACGATTTTTTAATGACAAACGACGGATGACCTCCGAAAATAGAGACGGCATTCATCTCACCGTTCATTTAGATTAAGAACTTAGCAACGCTATGGCTGAAGATAATACGCAGGTGCAGCCTACCCTCGAAGAGGTGAACGAGCTGCTTCAAGAATACGAGCAGTATCGCGAAAGATTAGTGAAGGACACCGTCGATGCTGCTAAGCGTGCCAAGATGCCCAAGCAGGAAACGATGGCTAAGCTTGAGCCGCAGCTAGTTAAAATCGATGCAGCTATTGAGCAGCTAAAGGCTCAAAAGGCCGATTTGCTGGCTGCCGAAGATCGTTAGATCGTTAATTTAAGGAGCCCGGCGATGACTACGCCCAGTGCACAACCGCCAGCGGAGCTGTCTCCAGCGCAGCGCGAAATCGACGCCCTGTTGATTCAGGTGAACGAGCAGATTGAGACGCTTACGTTTGATGCCGATAATCAGGCTATTCTTCAGCGTTTGGTTGAAGGATTTTCCGACTCGCGCGGCATGACTCGTCTGCGAATTGCTGAGACGCTAGGCGAAATTGGTGAACCGGCAACGTTTGTATTGACGGAAGCTATGCTGCAGCACGACGATCCGGTGGTGCGTCGGGCCTGTGCGAAAACGCTGACGCTGATTGCCGATCCGCGAGCGGTGCCAGCGCTGATGACGGCTTTTCTAAATGACGAAGATACGGTTGTGCAGGGTTCGGCGGCGGGCGCTATGGCGCGTACCGGTCGAGAGGCCGCTCCTGAGCTGCTGAGGATTTTAGATTCTGACTATTCTGAAAGTATTAAAGGTCATGCCGCCTGGGCGCTAGCGTTTATGGGGGCAGAGGTCAAAGATTTGCTCTATCAGGCGCTAAATTCTGAGTCAGAGCAGGTGCGGGCTGCTGTGATTGGCGCGATCGCAAAGGTCGCCCAGGAAGAGCCCCAAGCTGACCACTGTGAAAGGCTAATTCAGGCGCTTGAAGATGACTCGCAGCTAGTGCGCAGTGAGGCGGCAGCGACGCTCGGTAACCTGGCCTATCAGCCCGCTGTGTCGGCGCTAGTCAAGCTGCTGTCGTCCGAGCAGGCAGCTGATCGCAAAGCGGCGGCGCTCTCGCTGATGAAAATTAGGGATGCCGCCGCGATCGCACCGCTGCAAACGACCCTCGCTAATGAGCCTGACGACGGTCTCAAACCGGTTCTTCAACTAGCAATTTCCCAGCTAGAAAAGCGCTCTGCGGCAGCAGACGACTGGGAGTAGAGATATAGAACGGAGAGGGAGGGATTCGAAA
>JAAHIA010000754.1 GCA_010671975.1 Leptolyngbya sp. SIO4C1
ATACGCTTTTGAAGCCTCATTTAGCGCATCAGCAAATGTCTGCTCGGTCTGCCCTTCAGCAAATAGATAGAGACGCACCATTAGTGCGGTCCTCCACCAATAATATTTTTTTCCCAAATCTCTCCTAAACTATACTCATCTAACCAAGTTTCCAACTCTAAGGTGTTTAGTCGATTAAACTGAGATGCTTGATCTACTTGATCTACGGTAATGATATCTTCTGGCGCGAAGCTGTCTAAAAAGGTACTAGATTGCGTGCTGATCAAAATTTGTGTGTGATAGGCAGCTTTGCTAAATAAGGCGGCTATTATGTTTAGAGCATAGGGATGTAGTCCTAGCTCTGGTTCGTCAACTACGATCAGCGTGGGCAATTCATCTTCTGGTTGCAAAAGTAGCGTGATTAGACAGATGGCTCGCAAAGTACCATCCGAAAACTGATGGGGGCCAAAGAGCTGAGCTGCCCCCTTTTGCTTCCAATTAAGCATAACGCGGCTAGAAACATCAGGCGTTAATTCAAAGTCATCAAAGAATGGTGCAATCAGGCGAATCGTTCTAACAATACGCTGATAGGCCGTATTATTTTCGCTGCGAAATCTGAGCAGCAGCGCAGCTAAATTTGCAGCGTCTGGCATCAGCCAGCGAGTATCACCAACATAGCTAGACTGACGCACACCAGCTGTAGAAGAAGTATCATGAAAGTGATAGACTCGGCAGCGATTGAGTAAATCGTGCAGCGTTTTAGCTGTTTCTATGCCCTCTTCTGCTGCCTCATTTAGCTTTGTTTCTTGATGCCCTGCTCCTAGCTGATCGATTCGAGAAGATATCCATCCGGCCTGTAGAAAGCTCAAGCTTTCTTCTGCGAAAATCAACGTGTCGCTAGCTGCATGGAAGAGTCGTAGATGGTATGTATCAATTCCGTTTTCAACTGCGAATTCTAAGCTTGCTTCTATTTGAGGCGTTACTTTAGGGCCGAAGTGCAAAATAGATTGAGCTCGCCCAGAGATGCCAAGATATAGCTGAAAGCGGTTAGCCATCATCTCATTGAGCATCTTAAAAAATGAGATTAAATTACTTTTGCCTGCTCCGTTTGCGCCAATTAAGACGTTGAGAGGGTGCAGCTCAAGCTCCAGTGATTTGATAGATTTAAATCCGCTTAGGGTCAATCTTCGCAATTTATCCAAGCGTCAATCTCCTGAATTCATTAGGTTATCCGCATTGAGCTGTAGTTTTAAGGCGCAGTCCTGAGGCAATGCTGCAGCTTTCTATATCAGACGGGTGAACGAAAAAAAGCGCGGGATAAGAAAAAAAGGCGTAGTGTCAGACAAGAAAGAACATCGAGGGACTACGCCGCATGTCATTAGAGTCTATCGTGAACCAGCCACTGGCAAATCTGCTGAGATTTGAGCAGCTACAAGCGCACTCAGCCAATGCGCAAGCGTATGTCGAAGCCTTCAGCCAGCAGTGGCGAGACCTGGGTCGAGCGCTGTTAGAGCAGCAACTCCAGCAGCAGATAGAAGCCGTAGAGCAAGA
>JAAHIA010000755.1 GCA_010671975.1 Leptolyngbya sp. SIO4C1
TTGCTGCCTATTCGCATCTGACGGTGATGAGGGTACTGGGTTAGCAGAGTCTTTTGATAGGATCTCTCTAAGCGGTGGGCATTGCCCACCCTGCCTGCTTTACTCAGATTTCTACCTCCATCTGCTGCGCCTGTTTCACATGGGCCGGAATCATCACTGAACAGATTAATGACCAAAGCTCTACCCAAGCGGCTTTGGCCTGTTCATTGAACCGATTTCCTAGCATTCTTTCAAAGGTCGTAATGATAGCTAACCCTACTGGGCTGTAGTGCTTAGCTTTGGTCTGATAGTGAACGTGACGCTCTGCTAGATCTTGTAAGATCGGAATGAGTTGTGGATCAATCTCTAGGCGTTCTTCTCCTAGCATGGCATCGAACGTACCTGGCAATAGGCTCAAGGCGGCATCAACCATCTCAGTCAGCATTTTGCCTTGTTGGAATTTATTCTTGAAGAGCGGTTTGAGGGCAGGCTCAATTTCGAAGAGTATGTCGTAAAATTGCAATCCCCAAAAGCCAATCGGATCTGAGACTAGCGTTTGTTCTTTGAATAAATCATAGTCACCAGCTTGAATCATTTTCCAAGAGGCTTGGATAGATCGAAATTGCTCAGTGGAAAGAGAAGGATTCGTATTGACATAGGAGGGATAATATTGCTCAGTATCAATAGGCGACATAGACATTTTTAAAGTTGACTCCTGATTGACAACAGCTGTTAAAGAATTCTTTTCTGAAAATATTTACGCGGCTCACTCGCGCTGTTTGTTCTGATGGATCTTATCCTTTACTGCTGCGTGATAACGCTGCAATTCACAGAACTTATATCCGATGCTCAGCGTATAACACTGAAGATTGCTTTAGTTTGCCTGTTTGCGATCGCTTCCTGAGATCTTCTCGATATCTTCTCAGTTGGTGACTATTGTGAGACCCATCAGCTGTGAGTCCCATCAGCCAAAACTTGGAAGTTTTCCATAATGACCTATCGTGGCGCCACCTGCTTTAAGTGGCTTGCCAATCTCGTTTGCAAGCACAACCTTTTTTTGCATGTCAGCTCATGGCAGAGATTCTCAGTTTAAGAATCTCTGCTTTTCTTACTCAATTCTGTTCTGCTTCGGTTCGCCATGCCATCTCAGGCATTCGCCAATATTCTCCCTGCTGGCGCTGCATCATGTTGTAGCCAATAAACTCTCGCCGCAGCGTCGCCACATCGGGATAAAACTGTTTGAGTATCTGGTTGACTTCGCTCTCTTTATAACGTCTGTCTTGCTCGAACTGGTTGACCAGCCACTTGAGCACTACCCAGCGCTTCTTGCGACTCGCTGGCAGTTCTCGTAAACTCTCTGCTTCAAAATAGCTGCGCAAGATTTTTGCTTCCCAGGCGTTTGTATCTACATCCTCTGCCAGGTCTGCCATTTGCTCAGGCGTAAACAGAGCTTTGCTCATCGACTGCAGCGCTGCTTGATTGAGCTTGTAAAAATGCATGTTTTTGTCCTGTCGCATTTCGACTAGCTCCAGCTGCTTGAGCTTCGCTAA
>JAAHIA010000756.1 GCA_010671975.1 Leptolyngbya sp. SIO4C1
GACGTTACCGTTGTGGGAGACGGGCTTGAGGCACTTGAGTATATTCAAGGACAGCCTCCCGATTTAGTGGTATTAGATATCGTGATGCCCCGCATGAATGGCTACGAGGTTTGCCGGCGAATTAAGTCTGATCCAATCACCCAAAATGTGCCGGTTGTTATGTGCTCTTCTAAAGGCGAAGAATTCGATCGCTACTGGGGTATGAAGCAGGGCGCAGATGCCTACATTGCTAAACCTTTTCAGCCAACAGAGCTAGTCGGCACGGTAAAGCAGCTGCTACGTGGATGAGCATATAGAGGATGAATCGATGATAGGAAATCCGGATTTTCAAACAGGTCGAGGTCAGGATCAGGCCCCTGAGCTGCAAGAGCTAGAAACGCCAGAAGGCGAACTGCATCTTAGATTTTTTGTCGCTGCCGAAGATGAATTCGCCCTGCCAGCCATCGCCATTCGCCGCATCATCGAAAATCCGCCCGACCGCATCACGCCTGTTCCTAACGTATCGCCGCTGCTGCTTGGCACGCTGAATGAGCAGGGTCGGGTGATCTGGGTCGCTGACCTCGGACAGTTTTTAGGCTACGCCAAACCGCTTAACACAGATCGCGCTGAAATTCCCGTGATTGCTGTTGAAGATCAAGGAACTATGCTAGGCTTAGCCGTTAATCAGATCGTTGGGACAGACTGGCTAGACGCCGATGCGATTCAGGTGTCTCGCAGCTACCCTGACGCCATGGCTCCCTTTCTTAAAGGAGAATGGTCCCTTGATCCCGCAGACAATCGCGCCTTGCGACTACTCGACCATATCGCAATTTTACGCTCAGCTCGCTGGGCGGCATAGGCTAGAGCATTCCCAAGCACTCGGTACTTAGACTGGCAGGAGAAGACAAATGGCATCAGGCACTGACTACTCTCAAGCCTATCAGGCAGCAGAGCGCGCCTATATGCAGGGGAGTTACGAAGAGGCAGCAGCCGTTATCGATCAGCTCGCTGGTGAGTATCCTAACGACCCCAATGTGCTGTTGCTGAAGGGGCATATTTACTGCTACGGCCTGCACCGCTACGATGTCGCTCGCGACCAGTATCAGTCAGTTTTGCAGCTGACTTCTGACCCCGAGTTTGTAGACTATGCCAATAACGGTTTGGCCTATGCCAGTCAGGCGCTCAGCCAGCCGATGGACGATCTGCTGCCAGATGAATTTGAAGAGGAGCTAGCAGATTCTGTCAGCCTGTACGGCGATCTGTCTGATCCTGAAGCTGAGGTCTCTCAGGCTTGGGATTTGCCAGCTCAGCCAGATGAAGAAAGCAGCACCGACTTAGACTTTGCCGATTTAGAGCTAGCAAGCATTGAAGGCTCTTTTGACGAAGCAGACTCACCGGGCGACGAGAGACTGGCCGACCCGTTTGATGTATCGTCTGACTATGAAAGCACGTCGGCGGGCACTCACCAAGACTACAGTGACGCGCTCTTCGACGACAGTGCGCTCTCTTTAGACGATAGCCCTAGCCAAGAAATTAGCGATTCAGTA
>JAAHIA010000757.1 GCA_010671975.1 Leptolyngbya sp. SIO4C1
TTCGTTTCAGGCCTTTCATTATTATGTTCCTTTTATAGTCGTTTTCACTTCCTGTGGGCCACTACCTTTTACGACTCCACATCACTACTTTAGCGACAGGTATAAAACGGGTACGTGCACCGGTCACATTTAACTGACTTTATGAACCTTTTTTCAGATTTTTCGCTGCGCAGTTTTTAACCACAACATCTAGTGGTTTCCAATAAATCGGCCCAAGAAGGCGTTTCTGCAGGCGTTTCAGGAGTTTCAAGCATTCATCCATTGATTTTCTTTCGCGATGGGCCGCAATCTATAGTTGTCTTCTTATTCACAGACCACTATATCCTGTTATACTCATCCCATATTCACCCATATATAGGGTTTACTCGGCCAGCCCACCACAAGCGGCGCACCGGTGAATCATGCGGGTGACCAGCTTTCCTGAAAACCCGCCGCTGCGCCCTTGCCGGGGCCGGCGGCGGGTTAGAAAAACACCAGATCTAGTGTTTCACCGGGTCTGAAGCATAACGGCCTTCCAGGCTGAGACATCTTAACGACACATGGGGTATGGCCGGCTGCAGTTTGCAGCGGCCATCAAAAGACATACCGGACATCCGAGGGTGGCAATGAACGCTAAAGCACAGGCAGTGGTAACAACAATCCCGATGCAGGAAGCTTCGCTGGACATCTGGAACAGCAAGTACCAACTCAAAACCAAGACCGGCGAACCGGTCGATAAGGACATCGAAGCGACCTACGAGCGCGTTGCCGCGGCCCTTGCCGAAGTGGAAAACAAAGCCAACCGTGCCAAACACAAGAAAGAATTCGTCTGGGCCCTGCGCCACGGCGCCATCCCCGCTGGCCGTATTACCTCCAACGCCGGCGCGGAAGCCCACAAGCCAGCCACATCCACCATCAACTGCACCGTGTCTGGCTCCGTCCAGGACTCCATGAACGACATCCTGGAGAAAAACCACGAAGCCGGCCTTACCCTCAAAGCCGGTTGTGGTATTGGTTATGAATTCTCCACCCTTCGCCCCCGTGGCGCCTACGTGGCCGGCGCTGGTGCCACCACCTCCGGCCCGCTGTCGTTCATGGACATCTTCGACCGCATGTGCTTCACAGTGTCGTCCGCCGGTGGCCGCCGTGGTGCTCAGATGGCCACCTTCGACGTGCACCACCCGGACGTGATCGACTTCATCCAGGCCAAGCGTGAAGACGGCCGCCTGCGCCAGTTCAACCTGTCACTGCTGATCACCGAAGACTTCATCGAAGCCGTGCGCAACGGCGACGACTGGCACCTGTCGTTCCCCGTCACTGAGAAAGAAGTCGAGGACGAAGGCCTGGACCTGTCTGACACCAGCCAGTTCGTCTACCGTGACTTCCCGATACAGGACGGTTACGTGGTCAATGGCGAAGGCAAGGTAGCCTGCCGTATCTACCGAACCCTGAAAGCCCAGTTCATCTGGGACACCATCATGACCAGCACCTACGACTACGCCGAGCCAGGGTTCATCCTGATCGACAAGGTCAACCAGA
>JAAHIA010000758.1 GCA_010671975.1 Leptolyngbya sp. SIO4C1
CCCGCATGAAACAGAAGGAGCTTTCTTAGTTTTTCTTGTATTCCTTGGCGCAGCCAGGCGCAGAGAGCATAGAGTAAGCATAGAAGACCTAAAATGCTCCAGCCATACCAGATAGACTGATTTGGAAATTCTGAAAATAGAATATTCAGCAGTAGCGCAGCTAGCAGCAAAATGGCTAGCAAATCTAAGGTGTTTCCTAGAGAGACAAACCGTCTAGTCTGAACTGTTTGTAGTAGCAGCCACAGTAACGGTAGGCTAACTGCAAACTGCCAGACTAAAACCCATGGCCAGCTCACCATCAGGCTATGACTGTTTGGAATCAGCGTGAATAATGCGTATAGCCCAGCTATCAAAAGACCTAGCGCTGGCAAAGATGATTGTTTCACATCAAAAACCATTTGGATTTAGGATGAGGACAATTCAAAGTTATTCCGCGTGGGATGAGGTATTCCAAGAAGCTGATCCTTAGTTTCCTCAATCAAATTATCCAAAACAGGAAACTGCCTAGGCGGGGGAGAGAAAAGCTCCATAATATCAACGAGCACGCTAGTTTCTAAACCAGACGGGCGGAGCATAAGTGTCACACTGTCAGCAGCAGCATTGCGGTAAGCAAATGATAAGCCGTATCGAAACCGAGGTGAAGGAGTAGACACCGTTGAGCTTAACCAGTTTCGAATATCTCGCTTTGAAAGAATATCTGTGCGTAGCTTCTCTATTTCGCTTTGCTCGAGGCTCGTTGTGGATAAATAGGCGCTAAGATACTCTTCGGGAGACAGCCAGGCTTTTAGCAAAGATACGGCTGCGTTATCTTGCCCGGCATCGTTTAGGATAGACAGTGCTTGATCTGAATTTTGATCAGCGACGCTGACTGCGCGTATTAAAGGGCTGAGTGACGATTCATCGACCGCGTAATTTGGTTTTTGATACCACCAGCTCAGCAGTGCTAGAGCGCGATTAGTCCACTGAGCTGCATTCGTAGTCAGCGATGGGCTTTCTAAGATCCTTTCGTAAGTTTCAAGAACTGCTGCTAAAACATCGGGCTGTAGTTCCAAAAAAGGCCCAGTTTTCCACAAATCCGCAATCATAAATTTTGGATTGATAATCCCTTCTAACGCAAAGGCTGTTGCGGCTCTATTCTTTTGATTTAGCTTTAGATAAGTCAATCCTAAAGCGTAATAGGGATAGTTGAGGCTTCTTGGCAACAGTTGAACAGAATATTCGGCAGCCTTTTGAGCTAAAGCTGGATCTTCTTCTAATGCAATAACAGCTAAATTATTCCAGCCCCAGATATCATTAGGAGCAGACTTTAGCGCCAGAACAAGATTTTCAATAGACTGCTTTTTTAAAGACTGTTTGTCCGGTTCAGACTCTGTAATTTCACTTAGTTTTATCAGCTGTTCTGCAGAAAGAAAAGAGTAAACCGGATCCCAGGGCGCAACTTTAGCTGCCTTAAGTAGCTTAGCATCTGCTGCTATAAAGTTTTGCGCCTGCATGTCTTGCAATG
>JAAHIA010000759.1 GCA_010671975.1 Leptolyngbya sp. SIO4C1
GCAGCAGGCGGCAATCCGGCATCACGCCGCGCGCAAGGCTGCACTGACCGAGGCAGGGGTGCCGGTGACCGAATTGCCGTTCTCCGGCAAGTTCGACCTGACGACGAAGAAGTCCCTGAAGACTCTGAGGCGACAGCAGCTATATCAACGGCGACAGCAGATCACACCGGTCAATCTAGGACGTTGGAGCCACCAAATCTTTGAGCAGGGCTGGCAAACGCTAGAGTCGCTGCTACCCCAGACATCAGCATTAAGGTTTCGCTCAGTCACCTACCGAGATCCAGTCACCGTTCGTGGCAAGTCAATCTACCTCAATGTAACCCAAGATGACGCTGTCTTTAATCTGGTGTTGGTGCTTGCCGTTGTGGTAGAAGCCGACAGTCGTCGGAATATTCGTATTCAGCTTTATCCATCGGGTGAGAGACTACTGCCGAGCGGGACAGCCCTAGCATTGGAGCTTCCTGATACCGGAGAACAACTGCAAATCGTGCGGGCCGGAGAACAAGACAACTACATCCAGCTTCCACCGTTCCGATGTCCTGCCGAACGGTCATTTAGAGTATGCATTCACCTAGCTGAGCAGGTTGTCT
The DNA here is from genome assembly GCA_010671975.1 of Leptolyngbya sp. SIO4C1. Lineage (GTDB taxonomy): Bacteria > Cyanobacteriota > Cyanobacteriia > Phormidesmidales > Phormidesmidaceae > SIO4C1. Next base: position 591 of record JAAHIA010000759.1, read on the forward strand.
ATGAAAATTTTATCAGCTGAGGCCATCCCTTCATGGAACAGCAGACCATAGGACAGCGAGTCTTGCTTAATTTAGGTCAGGGAGACTGGCAAACCGGCTTTGCCAGCGTCACCGCTCAGCTTTGGGAAAACGAGCAGCTGCCCGTTCAGTTCACCGGTAGTTTGCCGCCTGCTCCTGGTTTAGAGAGGCAATATCAGCAGTGGCAGCAGCTCTATGACGCCCTCTATAGAAACCACAGCAGCTGGCGACGAGCCGCTGATTTTGAATTCGATACCGAGTCGCTGACCAACGTATCAGAGCATCAGTTTGAAGCACTTTGCGTCACGCTACAAACAGACTTCAACAGCTGGCTGATGACCCCTACTTTTGCGGCTATCGAGCAGCGTATTCGCGCTTATTTAACGCCTCAAGTGACTACTCGAGTAATGCTAACAGCCTATGCCCGGCCAGTGTTGAGGTTTCCCTGGCAGCTCTGGCATCTGTTTGAGGACTACCCCAAGGCTGAAATTTCCCTGAGTTTACCCAACTACAGCCGCTCCCTGAAACAGACGGCAGCAGAATCTTCTCAAGAGGTCAAGATCTTAGCCGTATTAGGAAACGACGATGATATTGATGTGGCTACCGATCGGCACCTGTTAGAACAGCTGCCGCTAGCACAGGTAACGCTGCTGGCCCAGCCTAGCTTGGCCGATTTGCAGCACCAGCTATGGCATAACAGCTGGGATGTGCTGTTTTTTGCCGGACATAGCAGCAGTCGAGAACGAGGCTATTTGCAAGTTAATGCTACCGAGTCGCTGACTATTGAGCGGCTCAAGTATACGCTAAGACGAGCAATTTCCCAAGGTCTACAGCTGGCTATTTTAAATTCCTGCGATGGGTTGGAGCTGGCCTGGGCGCTGGCAGATTTGCAA
>JAAHIA010000076.1 GCA_010671975.1 Leptolyngbya sp. SIO4C1
TATAGCCAGCGGCACCGCTCGTCAGCGACCGGCCAAGTCTAGTCTGAAGCCAGCAAAGAGAGCTCGCCGGGCTCGTTTGCTGGTTTTTTAGCTCGTAGGCTACGCTGTAGGTCAGTCGCCCCAGTGCCAACCTAGTTAACGTTGACTGAGATTTTGAGCAGGCTTCCCCAGCGAATTTTTATTACCGGTGCCAGCGGCTGTATTGGCCACTACGTCGTTGAAGCTCTGGTCGAGCAGACTGAGCACGAGCTGTTTTTGCTGCTGCGCAACCCGGATAAGCTGCAGGTCGATATCACTCAGCGACCGGGCATCCATGTGATTCAAGGCGACCTACACAATGTCGAAGGGTTTGCCAATCTGCTCTCAACCATCGATACGGCAATTTTGATTGCCACCTGCTGGGGCGGCGCTAACGAAATTTTTGAAATCAACGTACAGGCCAATCTGCGGCTGATGGCGCTGCTTGACCCCGATCGCTGTCGCCAAGTAATCTACTTTTCTACTTCCAGCATTTTAGATCGGCAAAATCAGCCGCTGCCCGAGGCGCAGACAATTGGCACCGACTACATTCGCAGTAAGTATATGTGCCATCAAAAGCTGTCTGAGCTAGCGATCGCGCCGCGCATCACGACGCTGTTTCCCACGCTGGTGTTTGGGGGGGATGACCGTAAGCCCTACTCTCACATTTCGGCTGGGCTGCCTGAGGTGGCCAACTGGATGCGGCTAATTCGCTTTTTTCAAGCCGATGGCAGCTTTCACTTTATCCATGCCAAAGACATTGCGACCGTCGTGGCCTACCTGGTCGAGCATCCGTCTGGGCAGCCTTGCGAGCTGGTGCTAGGCAATCCTGCGGTCAGCGCTAACCAAGCGGTCGAAGTCATCAGCCGCTACCTGAACCAGCCGGTTTATTTTCGTATTCCGCTGTCGATGGCCCTGGCCGATGTTTTGATCAAGGTCTTTCGCCTGCGCGTGGCTGCTTGGGATCGCTTCTGCATTCAGTATCGCCATTTCACCCACCAAAACCCAGTCACGCCGGCTAGCTTTGGTCTGACGACCTACTGCACGACGCTGGCCGACCTGATGCGAGCTACCGGCATTGAGTCGCCATTAGCGGCTTCAGACCCTGCTACCGCGCCTCGCTAACCGGCTCAGCTGCGTAGCAATCTACAAACTTTCTCATCAACCGCCAAACACATGCGCTAAACTGATTAGCGCAGTAGACGTTACCGCAGTAGCGCTCTACTGTCCCAGTTCGAAGATAGTGATGTAAGAAGTGGGGCTTCGGGCCCACTTTTTTTGTTTTGGGAGATGTCCAATGACCCATCCTGTCATTCCACAGGTCATTGAGCTAGCCACACCAATTGCAGATCAGCTTGGGCTTGAGATTGTTGATGCGATCTTTCAGACCAATCATAGCCCGCCGGTGCTGCGGGTAGATGTTCGCAATCTAACGCAGGATGACACTGGGCTGGATGATTGCGAACAGATGAGCATCGCCCTCAGCGACTGTTTAGACACGGCCAATCTCCTGCCCGACGCCTATGTGCTAGAAGTCTCTAGCCCAGGTGTCTCAGATATGTTGTCAAGCGATCGCGACTTTGCCGTGTTTAAAGGCTTTCCAGTAGAGGTGCAGCTGAGCGAACCCTATAAAGGCAAACGAACCTGGGTTGGCAAGCTAGTGGAGCGCAATGAGGAAAAGCTGCGGCTCAATCAGAAAGGACGGGCGATTAGCCTGCCAAGGCCGCTAGTGCAGTCGGTGCGGCTCAGCAGCGATTCGGATAGCTAATCCTCAGCCCCAGTCGGTGAGACCTGTTCGCACGCTGCAGCCTGAAAGTGACCGATTCCAAGCGGTCAATCAAACTGGTCAATCGGTCGCAGCCGCCAGTTGACCTTAACGTAAATTTTAGGAGTAAGGCCTATGTCGATGGTCAGTTTACCCAGCCTGCAAGACATGATTGACGGCATTAGCCGCGAGCGCAATCTGCCCAAGCAGGCTGTACAGCAGGCGCTGCGGGAAGCGCTGCTCAAAGGCTATGAGCGCTATCGTCGCACTCAGCAGATGGACAGCAGCCTGTTTGATGAAACCTATTTCGATAACTTCTATGTCGAGCTCGACACCGAAGATGAAGGGTTTCGCGTGCTAGCCAATAAAACCATCGTGGCCGCTGTCGATAACCCGGACCATCAGATTGGGCTTGCTGAGGTGCAGGAGGTCGCACCAGAGGCGCAGGTGGGGGATACCGTCGTGCTCGATGTCACACCTGAGCAGCGTGATTTTGGTCGCATGGCGGCGATTCAGACCAAGCAGGTTCTGGCTCAAAAGCTGCGCGATCAGCAGCGCCGCCTGATTCAAGAAGAGTTCCAAGATTTAGAAGGCACCGTCTTGCAGGCGCGCGTGCTGCGCTTTGAGCGACAGTCGGTCATTATGGCTGTCAGCAGCGGCGTTGGCCAGCCCGATGTAGAAGCCGAGCTGCTGAAAAAAGATCAGCTACCGAACGATAACTATCGCGCCAATGCCACCTTCAGAGTGCTGCTCAAGCGCGTCTCAGAGGGGTCACACCGAGGACCGCAGCTGCTGGTCTCTAGGGCCGATGCCGGGCTGGTGGTTGAGCTGTTTTCCAACGAAGTGCCCGAAATCGAGGACGAAGTGGTCAGAATTGTCGCCGTGGCGCGCGAGGCCAATCCGCCTTCTCGCTCGGTGGGGCCGCGCACTAAAATCGCGGTGGATACGCTAGAGCGCGACGTCGATCCGGTGGGTGCCTGCATTGGCGCGCGAGGCTCTCGCATTCAGGTGGTGGTGAACGAGCTGCGCGGCGAAAAGATCGATGTGATTCGCTGGTCGCCTGACCCGGCTACCTATATTGCCAACGCCCTCAGCCCGGCCCGCGTTGATGAAGTGCGGCTGATGAACCCAGAAGAGCGCCAGGCGCACGTGCTGGTGCCAGAAGATCAGCTCAGCCTCGCGATTGGTAAAGAAGGGCAAAACGTTCGCCTAGCGGCGCGGCTGACTGGCTGGAAGATCGATATCAAAGATTCTGCCAAGTATGACTATGAAGCTGAAGATTTGAAGATTCAGGCGCTGATGGAGGCGCGACAGCAGCAAGAAGAAGCTGAGCAGGCAGCGCTTTTAGCCGCTCAGGCAGAGCGCGATGCGGCCATTGAAGCCGAGCTAGCAGACAGCGTCGATGCGGACGCTGACGGGATGGCAATGGCTGAACAAGTAGAAGGCGCGATCGCAGCCGATGCCATCACAGCTGACAGCAGCGATCCGGCCGTTGATCAGATTCATGACGAAGCTGCAGAGATACCGGATATGGACGCACCGGCTCTAGAGACAATCAACGCTGCGGAGGACGTGCCTGAAGAGGAGTAGCTGCCAATGAAGCCAGGCCATCGACGCTGTGTCAGCTGTCGCAAAGTTGCGCCCAAATCCGATTTCTGGCGGATCGTTCGGGTATTTCCCAGCCGAACGGTACAATTAGATCAGGGCGCAGGCCGTTCTGCATACCTATGCCCGAATGCGACCTGTCTGCAGATGGCACAGAAGAAAGATCGGCTGGGTAGAGCGCTCAAGGCGCAGGTCCCGCCGGACATCTATCAGACGTTGCAGCAGCGACTGTCCTAACTGCTCGTTCCCAATCTCAGCCTGAGTCGCGCTAGTCTGGATTTATTCAGTCCTAAGCTAGTCCGCTTTGTCGGCCTACAGACTGTCTAAGTAGAGCCTTAAACTCCACTTTACGGCAGGCATTAGGCTAAGATAAGATGCTGTCCTTCCGTAGAATCTACTAACGCCTACTGCCTAACGTCTACTGCATCCATGTTTACTGTTGTCTATTGAGTGATATGCCCATGCAAAGCTATCTGTCTAATCAGGGTCAGGTCTTCTAATGGACCGTACGACCAGAAGCAACCTACGCGCTTACGATAGGCCTTATTTTGAATCAGCGTACCGAATTCGAGCCTGTTGAGCTCAGGCGTACCGCGTTCAAGGGAGGACCGTCTTCACAGTGATGTTGTTTCGATAAGAGCTGTAAATCATATGTAACACCGCAAGCTAGCATTTGAGAGGAACAGGTGAATGAACAATAAAGTCAGGATATACGAGCTATCTCGAGAATTAGACCTTGAAAACAAGGATATTCTGGCAATTTGCGAAAGGCTCAATATTGCTGTCAAGAGCCATAGCAGTACAATTACTGAAGATGAAGCTAGTCGCATTCGCGCAGCTGCTCAGCAATCTTCAAAAGGTAGTAGCGCGATGAAACCGCCGCCGCGCAAGCCCAATCGTGACAATCGCAACAGCTCAGCTAAGGGCAGTAAGCGTCCGGTACGCAAGCCGCAGATTTTAGAAGTCCGCAGACAGCCTGTTTCCGCTAAAGCGCCCAGCTCACCCCGACCGGCTGAAAGTCGGTCCGGTGCTCAGTCGGCCGAAGCTAACAATGGGGGCAGCGACAGTTTGCTCAAGCCGCCCAGTCGGCCAAGCCGTCCGGTCGCGAAGTCGGCCGATGCGGCCTCTCCTCGGCCAGCCAGCCCAGCGCCACCTCGGCCGGCAGAGGAGCCAGCAGAGGAGCGGCCTGCAGCGAGTACGGCAGCGCCACCCAAGCTGGTTCAGCCGCCGTCTCGGCCCCAGCCACCGTCTCGGCCCGTGGCCAAGCCTCAGCTCAGCGATGGGCCAGTGCGCCGTTCTGACAAGCCGCAGGTTGAATCGTCAGAGTCTGATGAGCCCAAGGTGAGCCTACAGCCCAAGCCGGTGATTGAGCTAAAGCGGCCCAAGGTTAGCCGCTCTGAGGCCATCGAATCTGATTCAACTGAAGACTCAAGCGAATCAGAAACCGCATCTGAAGTGCCGAACAAGCCTAATTTGCGCCGTCCTACGCCGCTGCGGGCACCCAAGCGCAAGCAGCGCAGCGCCGAGGAAGAAGAAGATCAAGAGATTCGGCCCAAGACTGGTAAGGGAGCGGGTAAGACAAAGCGCCGCGCTCAGGTGATCGAAGACGACGATGATTTCGAGGATATTAATCGGACTGGCGATGACTCAGCCTCAGGTTCACAGGTGAGCCTATCGCTGATGCGACCTCCCAAGCCTAAGTCGCGCCAGAGCCAGCCCAAGCCGACTACGGTCAAGAGCCGCACCATCAATCGCGGCGGCTCATCCCGCAATCAGCGTCGCGATCGGCGTGAGGAAGCCAAGGTTGAAAAACCAGAGCTAGTGGTGCTGACGGGCGGTCTAACCGTGCATGAGCTGGCCCAGAAAATTTTGGTGCCCGAGACCGAGATCATCAAGTCCCTCTTCTTCAAAGGCATTGCTGCCAATATCAACCAGACGCTCGATGTGCCGACCGCCAAAATGGTGGCAGAGGAGTTCGAGATTGAGGTTGAAACCGCTGAGGCCGAGTCTGAGGCGAAGAAAGTTACCGAGATGCTGGACGATGCCGATCTAGAGAATCTGCAGCATCGGCCGCCGGTAGTGACCATTATGGGTCACGTCGACCACGGTAAGACTTCGCTGCTAGATTCTATCCGTAAGGCGAAGGTAGCTCAGGGTGAAGCAGGCGGCATCACGCAGCACATTGGTGCTTACCACGTTGATGTTGAGCATGAAGATGAAATGCGCCAGGTCGTTTTCCTGGATACGCCAGGTCACGAAGCCTTCACCGCGATGCGAGCGCGAGGAGCGCGAGTTACCGATATTGCGGTGCTGGTCGTGGCTGCCGATGACGGGGTTCGCCCTCAGACCATCGAAGCCATTAGCCATGCCAAAGCGGCGCAGGTGCCTATCGTCACTGCTATCAACAAGATTGATAAGGAGACTGCTAACCCCGATCGGGTGAAGCAAGAGCTGATGGAGCACGGCCTCGTGCCCGAGGAGTGGGGGGGCGAGAACATCATGGTGCCGGTGAGCGCCATTACGGGTGAAAACCTCGATCTGCTGCTCGAGATGCTGCTGCTGCAGGCTGAGGTGGAAGATCTGCATGCCAACCCAGATCGGCTGGCGCGCGGTACCGTGATTGAGGCTCACTTAGACAAGGCGCGAGGACCGGTAGCCACGCTGCTGATTCAGAATGGCACGCTGCGAGTCAGCGATTCGCTGGTGGCTGGCGCTGTCTTTGGTAAAGTCCGGGCGATGATTGACGACCGGGGCGATCGCGTTGAGCAAGCTTCGCCATCCTTTGCGGTTGAGGTGCTGGGTCTTAGCGACGTACCTCAGGCGGGCGAAGAGTTCGAAGTCTACGCCGATGAAAAAGAAGCGCGCTCAGCTGCCGATACGCGAGCTTCTGAACAGCGGCAGTCGCGGCTGCAGCAGGCGATGGCCTCGCGTCGGGTGACGCTGAATTCGCTCTCCGCGCAGGCGCAAGAGGGCGATCTCAAAGAGCTGAACCTGATCTTGAAAGGCGACGTGCAGGGCTCAATCGAGGCGATTCTGGCCGCCCTGCAGCAGCTGCCGCAGAACGAGGTGCAGATTCGCGTGCTGATGGCAGCGCCCGGTGAAATCACCGAAACTGACGTCGATCTCGCAGCCGCAAGTAGCGCCGTGATTGTGGGCTTTAACACCACGCTGGCGCCGGGAGCGCGGCAGTCTGCCGATCAGCTAGGCGTCGACATTCGTGATTACGAGATTATCTACAAGCTCCTCGAAGATATCGAAGGCGCGATGGAAGGTCTGCTCGAACCGGAGCTGGTCGAGGAGCCGCTGGGTGAGGTTGAAGTACGGGCGGTCTTCCCGGTGCGGCGCGGCACGGTGGCTGGCTGCTATGTGCTCTCTGGCAAAGTGACGCGCAACTGTCGCATTCGCGTCATGCGCAGCGGTGAGCAGGTCTACGAGGGCAACCTCGATTCGCTCAAGCGGATGAAAGACGATGTTAAAGAAGTCAATGCCGGGTTTGAATGCGGCATCGGCGTCGATAACTTCAACGGCTGGCAAGAAAAAGATCGCATCTTAGCCTTCCGGCTGGTGTCTAAGCGTCGCTCGCTGAGCGGCAGCTAGTCCGATGACTACCGCGATGCGGCAAGATCCCTACCTGTGGGTTCACCTCGCTGGGCTCGCGGTAGTGCCCCTAGCGATAGATCTGTGCTTGGCAGGGCTGGCAACGGCTGCTCCGGCGCTGCCGGTTTGGGCAGAGCTGGGGCTAGTCGCGCTGGTGGGTACGCTGCCGGTGCTGTGGATGCAGTGGCAGCGCCCCTTCTATATTTTTAGCCTGGGGCTGGTTGCGCTCAATCCAGACGGGCTCACCGAAGCGCAGCGGCAAATTTTATCGCGGTTTCGCAGCTGGGCTGTGCGCCTGGCAACGCTGGGCGGCGCTGCGATCGCGCTGCTGATTTTGTGGCAGCTCTATCGGATTGCGCCGGCGGCCGCCGCGCCCTTTGCTCAGATCAATCGGCTGGGCGGGCTAGCCGTTGCCGCGATCGCGTTTTTGGGGCTCAATTTGTTTATTCAGGTGCCCATTTCGGTTGCCTGCGTGCTGCTCACGCCGGTAAAGGCGCTAGAAAAAGCGACGCCCCCTGCGGTTGAGCGAATCAAAGCAGATTTCCTCATTCCTGGCCTATGGGTGCCGCGCATTTTGCCAGAAATTCGAGTCTCGCCAGCCCTGTCGCCGGCGGTCAACGCGGCTGTGGAACCCCCAGCCGAGCCTGCTGCTGAACCGGCTGAATTTCAGTCAGAGCCAGCAGAGCCTACAGAGCTACAGACGCCTTACGAAGATCCAGAAGATCTGTGGGAGTAAGCTTCAGGGAAGCGAGCCAGCGGCTGCTCGGCGGCAGACCTTCAGGCAATCTGTGGCAATTCACACAGTTGAGCGCTAGTAGCTGCGCTATGCTGTAAAAAACGGGCGATGGCTCAGTCGGCCCTAGACTACAGAGGGATCTATGGCTAATCAATCAGCAATGATCGGTGGCGCAGCGCCAGAGGACGCAAGTATGTGGGCCAATCTTAAGCTGGCAATTGCCAGCAGCTCTGGCTTCAGGCGTTGGAAATCAGAACTTGCTAACGACGTGTTAGATCAGACTCCGCTAGATCAGCTGGTGCGCCGCTATCTGCGCGAGACGTTAGAAACGCTCGCCTATTAGCTAGCCGCTGTTGAGCTCGATCAAGGCGGCCATCTTAGGTAGGTGCTGCAAATCAGCTAAGTTAGGGGCCGCAGGCAGATGTTTGCGGTTTTTGCGATCGCCCCTGGTTTCAAATTCAGCAACTGGGCCAGCGCTGTCAGCGCCAAATGCCATACTCAAGCAAAGCATTTGGAGTTTACTGATGGCGTCACCTTGGCTGCGTTTTTCAGGCTATACGGCAGGACTTTTAGTGGGTCTTTCAGCGGTTACCGCCTGTGCAACAGTTCCTACTACGCAAGAGATGGCAGGCAGCGCTGAGCTAGAAGCCCCAGCCGCAGATATGGCCGAGCCGGCGACGGCCGCTAAAGTCACAGCTGCCAATGGCGAAGGGGCTCTGCCTAGCCAGCCGCAGCTGATCCGGCGGGCCAACCTGCTGCTGACGGTTGAGTCTGTAGACAGCGCGCTTGAGCAGACCGCGCAGATTGTTCAGGCCCAGCAGGGCAGTATCTTAGATTTGCAAGATCAGCAACCCGAGGCCGGACGTCATCGCAGCGCCTATCTGCGTCTGCAGGTGCCGCAGGCCAATCTAGAAGCGACCCTGACTGCTCTGGCTGATTTAGGCACGGTGGAGCAGCGCTCGATCACGGCAGAAGATGTTTCTGATCAGCTGGTTGACCTACAGGCGCGGCTGAAAAATCTGCGGCAGTCAGAAGCGGCGCTGCAAAAAATTATGGAGCGTTCTGGCTCGATTGCCGATGTGCTAGAAGTCTCGCGCGAGCTGAGTACGGTGCGCGAGCAGATTGAGCAGCTGGCGGCACGTCAAAAGGCGCTGCAAACGCGGGTCAGCTATTCGGTGATTGAGCTGAATTTAGAGTCGGCAATCGCCACCGCGACCCCAGGACGACCGCTGGGGGAGAAGGTCTCGAATACCTGGCAGCAGGCTACGCAGTCGGTTGGCGACTTTACCGTGGGGCTCATGCAGATTGGGCTGTGGCTATTGGCGTATAGTCCCTATCTGGCGATTGTGGCGATCGCAGCGGCGCTGGCCTATCGGCTACGGCGCTCTGGGGAAGCTCAGACGGGGCGATCGCAGGTGCCGTGAAGATGCAGGGAGCGAAAGCCTTCTAGGCTCCTTGCTGGCTGGCTTTGAGCTGGGCCATCAGCTGTGCCTGATCGCTTGCCGGTTCTTGGCAGCTTAAGCCCTGGCAGACTAAGCCGACTGCGCCAGCGGGCAGGTCAGGCTCAAGCTTGACGACAGCGGTCGGCAGATACTGCTCTAGAATGGTGGGCATCTGCGCGGCACTGGTGCGAACGAGGGTTGGATGCTGCCACCAGTCCAGCGCCTGAAACAGGCTGGGACAGGCGCGCGGTGCGCGTTCCATGATGGTTCCAAAAGACCTCAGGGCCTGCTCGGCCCGGTCAAAATACTGCAGGTTTTCCGCCAGCAAAAACAGCCGCACGAGGTTGCCAATCGCGATGCCGTTAGCGGCCGGCGTTGCACTGTCTTGATAGCTGCGCTCGCGCACCAGCAGGCTGTCGCTGGCGTCGCTGGCGGTGTTGTAATAGCCGCTGTCTGCCTCACTCCAAAGCCACTGGTCAAACTCGCTCTGCAGCGCGATCGCATGCTCTAGCCAGCAGTCCGCTGCCTCTAGGTGATGGCTGTCACCGCTGTCTGCCGTCGTTTGTATAGCGTGCTCAAAGGCTAGGCGCGCCTGATGCAGGTCAATCAGCGCTTTAATCAGTAGTGCATAGTCTTCTGACTGGGCCAGCACTGCCGGCTGACCGTCATAGCTGAGGCGATGCAGCCGGCCGTCCACGCGCTGATTTTGCAAGATGAACTGAGCGGCGCTCGCGGCAATGGTGAGATAGTCCGACCGGCCCCAGACAGCGGCAGCGCGCGCCAGGCCAGAAATCATCAGGCTGTTCCACGCTACGATCATCTTGGTATCCGTCACGGGTGGAATGCGCCCGGGCCAGGCCTGTGTCTTAGCCGCTGTGGCATCCACAGCAGGCGGAAATTCTTTCACCTCATCTGGCGTATCGCCATAGCGAGCGGCGAATAGCTTAGCCAAAATGCCGCTCAAAAACGGGCTGAGTTCACCCGGTTTACGCCGCTGTAGGACGTTGGCCCCTTCAAAGTTACCGGCTGTGGTAACGGTAAACTGCTGCTTAAGCTCCGCTAGCTCTGGTGCTGTCAGCCGCGATCGCAGCTCGGCCTCAGACCAGACATAGAACGCACCTTCTTCCGGTTCATCGGCCTCGACGGTCTGAAAGCTATCAGCATCCTGAGCGGCATAGAAATAGCTGCCAGAACTCATCTCGCGCTGCAGCCAGTCGACGGTGCCCTGTACCGCTTGCTCAAAGGCGGCTTCCCGTTCGCCTAGACTCCAAATATCAGCTAGAAACTCAACAATCAGGCCATTGTCATAGAGCATCTTTTCGAAATGAGGCACTGTCCAGGTGGGGTCTACCGTGTAGCGATGGAAGCCGCCGCCCACGTGGTCATAGATGCCGCCGAGTGCGAGATCGAAGGCTCGCTGCCGACACACGTCCCGCACGCTGAGATCGTCAGTGAAGCTTAGCCGCACACCCTGTAGGGTCGCTATCGCGTGCGGCATCATCGGAAAGCGGGTTCCCTGCCCTGCAGGCATCAGAATTTTGGCATTGGCGAGCAGCCCCTGCTCCAGCAGCGCCTGGCTGAGGCTGGCTGAGGCTGGCAGCAGCGCCGACTGCTGTAAGCCTGCGGTAATCTGAGCCTTGATAGTTGCAATGCGATCTCGATCGTCGTCATAGAGCTGGCGCAGCGTCTGCAGCACCTGCAAAAAGCCGGGTCTACCGTAGCGCGGCGCTGCCGGAAAATAGGTGCCGCCGTAGAAAGGCACTAGATCGGTGGGATCAAGAAATACGTTCAGCGGCCAGCCGCCTTGTCCTACCATCATCTGCAGCGTCTGCATATAGATGCTGTCGAGGTCGGGGCGCTCTTCGCGATCGACCTTGATGGGTAAAAAATTGGCATTCATGTAGGCCGCGATCGCGCTATCTGAGAAGGCCTCACCTTCCATCACCGTGCACCAGTGACAGCTCGAATAGCCAATTGACAAAAAGATGGGCCTGTCTTCGCGCCGCGCCGCCGCTAAAGCTTCGTCGCACCAGGGCCACCAGTCAATCGGATTTTCAGCATGTTTGCGAAGATACAGGCTTTGGCTAGTCGCCAAGCGATTGGTCATGGTGAGCCCTCAGAAAATCAGCGGCACGCTTTGAGTCTAGCGCAGCCGTTTTCTATCTCTAGCGCTATTTGACAACGGTAGATTCTGCTGTATGGTGCGGAGGAACGATAAAAAAACTCAAGGAATCGTTGCGAAATGTGAGTAGGCACGCTGAAATGTGCCAGGCAATGTTTTATCGTTGAAAGAATAAATTGATCAGCTGCTTTTTTTGACGCCAGCTAGTCGTGCCAGCTAGGAGATCGCTGTGACCCAGTTCTCGCCGGATAATAACCCCGAACCTCGCCGCCGTCGCTTACTTACCTCGGATGAGCTAGTGGCGCTCTTTGTTGCCTTTTTAACCTTGGGCAGCGTTCTGTTCTGGGGATTAACTAGAAGCGGCACGGAGCTGTTAGGCGAGGGCGGTACCGATCTCCTTGGCGAAGGTGGAGAGCTCTTTTCGGGCACTGATGAGCTGTTTCCAGGCTTAGACGCTGAGGGTGAAGGTGCAACTATTTTTGGGCCGCTGTACGGCGAGCGGGCGGAGCTAGAGGCGGAGCGAGACGAAGGGATTGGCGAAACGCCCGATCGGCTAGGCATTGCAGAGATAGAGCCAGAGCCCGATCAGTCTGTGCCAATCGATCGCGATCGCCGTCTGCGCGATCCCCTCTTTGTGCCAATTTCGCCGGAGGACGAGCCCTCAGATCTCGATGCCGATCCGAATGCTGTTCCGCGTCAGGCCGCCCAGCCAGCTGAGACACCAACGCCGGCTGCACCGGCTACGACCGAGCCAGAAGTCGATCCGGACCTAGAGCCCATTCGAGAACCGCTGGCCTTCCAAGATGTGCCAGACGACTACTGGGCCAAGCCCTACATCGATGCTTTGAGTGCGCGCGGGCTGGTTCAAGGCTTTAGCGAAGGCAATTTTAATCCAGACGAGCCGATCACCCGAGCCCAGCTAGCGCGCTTTCTCAACCAGGCGTTTCCATTAGAGGAGGAAGCAGATCCCATCAACTTTACGGATGTGTCTTCTGACTACTGGGCGGCCGCTGCCATCCAAGATGCGGTCACCGCTGGATTTGTGGTGGGCTTCCCAGATGACACCTTTAGACCCGAGCAAATTGTGCCGCGAGTGCAGTCGCTGACGGCGCTGGTAACAGGGTTAAGCACGCAAGCAGCCGGTGATGTAGACGCCGTCGTTGATCGCTATGCTGATGCCAACAGGATTCCTAACTGGGCCATGGGTAAGATGGCAGCGGCAACTCAGGCCGGCATTGTGATTAATCATCCCAATCTCAATCAGCTCAATCCGACGCAGCCGACGACCCGGGCTGAGATGGCGGCCATGCTCTATCAGGCGCTGGTCTATCGAGGCCGCTTAGAACCCATCGAGTCTGCCTCTGAATATGTCGTTGAGCCTTAGCCTGCTGAGCGACGCTACGCCGTAAAATACTAAGGCTGGCGTACTTCAGGAGATAGCTGTGTCGCAGGCGAAACCTACTCGTTCGCGTGACTGGTCGTGGCCGTTTTGGCCGCTTTTGCCGCTGTATCCGTATGGCCAGCGACGTACGCTGCAGCGTGAGATTGTCAAAGACACAATTTGGACCTTCGACCAGCTGCAGGGTATTTTGTACGTCGTGGTGCCGGTGCGAATGACGGTGGTGCGGCTAGAGGCGGGTGGGCTGCTGGTCTATGCGCCGGTTGCGCCCACGCCAGAATGTGTGCGAATGGTGCGTGCGCTAGAAACTGAGCACGGTGCGGTCAAATACATTATCTTGCCGACCGTCACGGCGATTGAGCACAAGGTCTTTGTTGGGCCGTTTGCGCGCAAGTTTCCGTCCGCGCAGGTCTATGTCACACCCGGACAGTGGAGCTTTCCGTTTAATCTGCCGCTGAGCTGGCTAGGGTTTCCTAACCAGCGTACGCAGGGGCTGCCCATTCAGAGCTCAGCCGCGCCGTTTGCCGATGAGTTTGACTATGAAATTTTAGGTCCGCTAGAGCTAGGGCTGGGTCCCTTTTCTGAAACGGCAATGCTGCATAAGCGATCGCAAACCCTGCTGGTGACCGACTCGGTGGTTTCGATTCCAGCTGAGCCGCCGCCGATTGTGCAGCTTGACACCTACCCGCTGCTGTTTCATGCCAAAGACAGCGCCTTTGACCAGCCGGCTGATACTTATGAAAATCGCCGCAAGGGCTGGCAGCGGATTGCCCTGTTTGCCTTTTACTTTCGTCCGAGCGCACTGAAAAACCCGCGATGGGGCGAGGTGCTGCGCAACGCCTTCAAGACGCCCTATAGGTCAAGACGCAACTATTTCGGGCTATTTCCCTTTGACTGGCAGCCTCACTGGCAGCAGTCGTTTGAGCAGCTGCGCGGCAACGGTCGGCTGCTGGTGGCGCCGGTACTGCAGTCGCTGATCTTCAATCGCGGCCCGCAGACTGTTTTTGCCTGGGCTGATACCGTCTCCAAATGGGACTTTCAGCGAATTATTGCCTGTCATTTAGACAACCCGATTGCTGCAACCGGCAAGGGCTTTCGCCAAGCGTTTGAGTTTTTGTGCGAGGGCAAAGATATTACCGAAGGGGGACATCCCGGCGGCGATTTGCCGCAGGCAGATTTTGAGCTGCTAAAGCAGATCAGTGTGCAATTGAAAAAAACAGGCGTAATTCCACCCGCTCAGAATTAACGTCTGGGCTTCCCGATATTTGGGAGATGAGCGAGCTATATCTATTACAAATGGGTAATCTATCTACCAATTGACTGCAAGATTGGTGATTTTACCTATGCCTTTTTTGTCTTTTAAAGAACATTGGCTGTAACCTTTACACTGAGATTTTTTCTCAGCCTGAGTTGACATCCGAATTTTTCACACTAAGTTTGAAGTATTTGCATATCTAAAGCATTGCGATGTCTAGCTGAGAACATTGGTGTATCAATACTTAAACTGTATCAAATGGCTACAGATCACTAGCTTGCGCCCGAGCGAAGGCAGACTTACATAAAGTTTGTCATTCCTTTGACCTATATAAACCGGCTGATTATGAACCATCAGACACAAAGCGCCTTAACCGTTTTAGCTTCAAGCATTCTGTTTGGGGCAGCCGGTTTTTGGTTAATGCCCAATCAAGCCAAAGGTGCACTGGTAGGTGCAGTCGCTGGCGCGGCTACTGCTGCTGGATATGTTCAACAGGACAAACGCCTTAGACAGCTTGCCTATGATCAGCAAAAAGCTAGCAGTGAATATCGAGCAAACGTAAATAGAATGAAAGCTGCGATTTCTCAATCGAGAATAGCGGTTGAAGGAATTGCTTCTACGACTAGAGAACACAAAGTAAAGATTGATAAGATTGGAGGCACTTTACAGCCAAACTCAGATCAGAAAGGCTCAAACCTGCGCGAAATTAAAAGCCTTCAGACAAGGTTGATAAAACTTGAATCAAAAATTAACGCAGTCTTGACTAGTGTCGGTACCGACACTGCTGCTCATCGGCTTGAAGAATCCTTGAAAGTATTGGAGCTTAATGTTAGTTCGACTTCGATAGCTCAGTCTGAGATTAGTTCTACGAACGGTCTGACAGCTGACTGCTCAGTGCTCTTAGATCAGGAAGACTCTTGGAAAGGTGAAGCTGCCCAAAAAGTTATTCAATGGTTTGAGGA
>JAAHIA010000760.1 GCA_010671975.1 Leptolyngbya sp. SIO4C1
AACCCGTTTCTTCAGCAAAGTATTGCGAGTTGCTTTTAGTAAATGCATTGATATTTTTCCCTAAAAATTGCCTGCATAGCAGTTGCTGAAGAAACGGGTTTCAAATCAAGCAGGTTCCGATGACATTAATTTCAGACCTGGGGAAACACCTTTGTTGATTAGGAGGGCAGATCGCCATCGGCAATTTAATCCTTCACTAAATCGCGATGAGGACACTAGCTTTTTTGAGATTGAGCTAGTAAAGCCTATTAAAGGCTTTTACAACTGGGTTGTGTTTGAAGATCACACTGCTATTGAAGATGCGCCCAACAACTACATCATTGCAACAAACTCTACAATTGTGAAGCTCCGCCCGGTCGACCATGCTCAGCTCAAAGAGGATGAAAAATTTCAATTTTTGCCCGAGCATCAACCCCTGTTAGCAAACTGGGTTGCAGGAGCGGAGAACAAGCACGTCAGGTTTGAACTGATGCAGCCACGTAACGGCATCCGCAATTGGTTTGCCTTCTCAGAACATATCGAAGTTCATGGCCAACCCATTATGTCGCCCACTCCAGCTTCGTAAAGACTGAACAGCTAGCTTGTGCAAAACTCAGTCCTTTAAATGCAGTCTCATACACGCAAAGCGCGATGCCAATTGACATCGCGCTTTAATAGATTTACCCCCGTAAGGGACGTTTAGCGAACCAAACCGCGAGTGGCCTCAGCGTCAATCGGCTTCATCAGATAGAGCTTCAGCACGTCAACGCCGATGCTGGCAACGTGCGGAATCCGACGCAGCAGCTTGATAAAACCAGGCTGTGCTGACTTGCCAATCTCAACCACTTTGCTGTTGGCAGCGGCTGCATGGTCTAGCGTGGCAAAGAACTTCGGATTCTCGACGTCTAAAATCACTGGGAAAACGCGCCCGGAAGACTCGTTGGTCTTCTTGATCACGTGAATGTCATACTCCCGTGCGTCTAAGCCGATCGAAGCATAGAAGCCCTTGCGCTGCAAATCGTTGAGATACATGGTGGCGAACACCGACAGCAGGAAGAAACGGCACCACAGTCTGGCTTTCCAATCGTTGAGAAACTGCGGCTGAGATTTCATAATCGCTGAGAAGAAATCGCCGTGGCGGTTTTCGTCCTGGCACCAGTTCTCAAAGAAGCGGAAAATGGGGTAGATGCGATTTTCAGGATGCGACTCTAGGTGGCGATAAATGGTGATGTACCGCCAGTAGCCAATCTTCTCAGACAGGTAGGTCGCGTAAAAAATAAACTTGGGCTTGAAGAAGGTATAGCTCTTGCTCTTGGTTAGAAAGCCAAGGTCTAGCTGCAAGTTGAAGTCAGACATCGCTTTGTTCAAGAAGCCGGCATGTCGCGCTTCATCGCGCGACATCAGGTTAAAGCATTCTGCTAGCACCGGACTCTTGCCTTTCAGCTTGCGGCTCAGCTCCTTATAGAGCAAAAAGCCAGAAAACTCAGCCGTGCAGGAGCGCTCTAGAAATTCGATGAA
>JAAHIA010000761.1 GCA_010671975.1 Leptolyngbya sp. SIO4C1
GGCGGTGGGCTATCTGGTACTGGTGCAGCTGCTCGACTTTCGCGGCGAGATGCTGCCAGCCCCGCCGGCGCTGCTCTGGTTTGGCTAGGTTAGCCAGGCCGACAGGTCGCGCTGAATCAGGTCTTGCAGCTTGAGGATATCGTCGCGGTAGTAAGCCTGCAGCCGCTGCCGTTCTTCATCGGTTAGCGGTAGCGCTGCCTTGCTCTGCGAATTAAAGTCAATCAGTCGCTGCCGCAGCAGCTGTCGAGTCGACTCTGGTACCAGCTTGAGGACAGCCGAGGCGAGCGATCGCACCGGGTTCTGCGTACGCATTAGCTGGTTGAGGCTTTCGTTTTTGGGCACGCGCGCCTGCTGCGCTTTTTTAGACGTGTTGGGCACAAACGTATCGTCAACGCCGATGCTGCGATATACCTGCTGCATGAAGGCGATCGCATCTCGGCGCAAATCGTCATAGAGAAAAACGCTCACCTGATCTGGCCCAAACGCTTCGATAAAGGGCTTTAGGCACTGATAGTATTTGCCTTTGAGCAGCACGTGCGACTTATCGGCGCGGGTTTCTAGCTGCTCGATTAGCGATCGCCGCTGCGTGCCCACTGCATCGCGCAGGTTCATTAAATATTCAGAATAGGCTCGCTGTACCGGGTTGCGCAAAATCGCGAGCAGTTTGGTCTCGGGTGCATAGCGCTGCAGGCGGCTGACCGCTGTCTCGTGGTAGAGCATGCAGTTGGGTGAGGCTTCTCCGATCGCGAGCTCATCGGTGGCCCCAGCAAACAGCTGGCGATAGTCCTCAATCGTGTTGATCGGATGCTTGCGCTTGGCCAGCACCTCGGGCGCTGCCTGCTCCCACTCTTGGCAGAAAAAGTTGGTTTCTTTGATGCGGCTGAGATAGACCTGCGGATGCTGCCCGAGATAGCTATAGATTGAGGTGGTGCCGGCTTTTTGCACGCCAATAATCAAGAAAGTCGGCAGCCGCCCGGTCATGGCAGCAGCTGGAGCTTGGGTTGAGTCGGTCATAGAAAATCAGCCATAGCAGTTCAGATCGGTTATATCAAATCGCTCTGCAGTCTGGAACGTCTCGCTCGCAACTCGACGATACCTGATTTAAATGACAGGCTAGGCCAAGCTCTCGACGTTGATACAGTTCCCGACAAGATGGCATCCGCTCGGTAGATCCTGAAACTGATTGGAGGCAAACAGGTGATCTATGTTGAAAATTGCGCATATCATCAATGTCACAGAAATCAATGACTCGAAGAAAGCTTCCTATTTGCACATTGCCCAGCCCCTAACCATCAAGTCGATGATTGTTGCCAAACAAACGGCAGCCAGCGCCGTTGACGTTGAGCTAGTGGCTGTCAAGCATGAAGATGAACAGATTGACGTTCCTAGCGAATTCAAATGGGCGCCTGCCATTGAGCACTATGCCTGGGAGCATATCGACGCGCTCAAAGCAGTCACACCGCGTAAGCCGCTGCCTCGCATGAA
>JAAHIA010000762.1 GCA_010671975.1 Leptolyngbya sp. SIO4C1
AGCAAACCCGGTGATATTTGCGATCGCGTTTACCAATGTTGGCAAACCCAAAATATCTTTCTAATTTTGGATAGCGTCGATTTCATGCCAGAAGAATACATGAGAGATTTACTACAACAATTTTGGTCTCCATTGGTTGCTCGGAGCCAACGAAATCAAAAGTCGATTCCTAAGTTTAAGCTACTAATGTTCTTTATTGACAAGAGTGGTTCGGTAGGACAGTGGAATATCCAGTTTGCCGAGTGCCCGAATCCGATCTGGCGGGCTGAAATACCTGTAAAACTCCCTTGGATCCAAAAGTTCTCTAGCGATGAGCTAACCCACTGGATTTTCTCAGAACTTCCCAACTTACCCCAATTCATTGATGATACTGAAGTAGTTGTAGAAACAGTCCTGAATAATAGTGAGGATGGCGTTCCTCAATGGGTGTTTCAGGAAATCTGTTCCCTTTCTAACTGTGAGTGGTGCGATGAGTGGGCTAGATTATGACAGATAGTACATTACGCTATACAGGTATAGTACAGCCTCAGGAAGGAGAACAGGATGCGACAGGTCAGCTAATTTCTCCTTACTTCCCTGAGCCAGAACTGGTTGAGATTGTAAATCTGGCAATCTATCTGGGCCGTCCACTATTGCTAAAGGGTGAACCAGGATGTGGCAAAACTCAACTAGCTCAAAATGTGGCTTACGAACTGAAGCTGCCGTTAGAAACCTGGTACATCAAGTCCACAAGCCGTGCTCGTGACGGGCTTTATATTTACGATGCGGTAGGGCGATTGCGGGATGCGCAACTGGCATCCTCCGATCGGCTAACGGCTGGCGAATTAGAGCGGCTTAGCGATCCTAATGCTTACATTCGTTGGCAACCGCTTGGAAGAGCATTTCAAAATTCTCAATGCACCGTTGTCCTAATTGATGAGATTGATAAAGCAGATATTGATTTCCCTAACGATCTACTTCTTGAATTAGATGAGCAGCGATTTTTTGTTGAAGAACTAGAAGTTGCTGGAGCAGCTCGGGAGATTCGCGCGCGTGTTTCACCGATTGTTATTATCACTAGCAATGATGAGAAAGATTTACCAGATGCTTTCTTGAGACGCTGTCTATTTCACTATGTCAGGTTTCCGTCGCAGGAGCGCCTAGTCAAAATTGTGCAAGCTCACCTAGCCACCGCTTCTCAAGAACCCTCACCTCAACTCGTGGAGGTTGCAACCCAGCGCTTCTGTGAATTGCGGCAGGCCATGCAAGATCAGGGAACTATTGGTAAAAAGATTAGTACCAGCGAGCTGATTGACTGGGTGCGAGTCTTAAATCAGCACCCTACGGATGAAGCAATAGCAATGCTAGATGGTAAGCTGCCCTACGCAGGTGTCTTGCTTAAAAACTGGGATGATCACATTCGCTACTTAAAGCAGGACATCCTCCATGAATGACGACCTTCCTTTGCTAGAGCTATTTACCCGACTGCGGCAATCCGGTTTTCCA
>JAAHIA010000763.1 GCA_010671975.1 Leptolyngbya sp. SIO4C1
TGTAAGCGTCAGCGCCCTGCTTCATTCCCCATAGCCGATCAATCTCTAAATTTTTAGAAGAGCAAATAATAATCGGAATTTTCTCAGTTGTAGGCGAATTTTTAAGGCTTCGACAAAGCTCGAAACCGCTCATTCCAGGCATAACGACATCGGTAACCACAACGTCGGGCAGGTGAGTTTCAACTTTGCTCAGCGCTTCTACAGCGCTCACCGCATGCAGAACGCGATAGCCTTCCTGCTGCAGATAGTGACTAATCAATTCACGCTCAGAAGGCGTGTCTTCTACTATGAGAACGGTCGCGGTTTGAGTTACGGTCATGCCACTACATCCTGATTTCGAGTTTTGAGCGGGTCAGTCTTTGATTTAACTATGCCTAGTTGGTCTCTGAATAAATACATCATTATGCATTTTCAATAGGCAAATGCATAAAGACCATCTTTAGCAAATCAGATTGGCTAAACGGCTTAGTTAGATAGCCTGACGCTCTTACTAGTTTGGCTTTTGCGCGATCAATCAGGCCGGTATTACCGGTGACCATGACAATCGGTGTGTTTTTGAAGTAGGGATGACGTCTTAGCAGCGAGCACAGCTCATAGCCGTCTAAGTTGGGCATCGTGATGTCTAGCAAAATCAGATCGGGCTTACTGCGCATAATCTGCATCAGTGCCTTGACCGGATCGTTAATCGTGACAATTGCCAGGCTTTTATCGTTTAAGAAGGAGCGAATAGCGTTAAGTACGGTCGGACTGTCGTCGATGCAGGCGATGGTAAATCGAGCAGTCTGACTCTCTGCGCTCTCTGCGGGTGGCTGACTGGACTGCCCTGTCGATTGAAATGTCTGCCTAGGCCTATAAGCAGACGCCGAAAAGCTAATCTCCGGCGTTGAACCATTCGCGGTCGCAGCGCCTTGATTGGTTTGCAAAGATGGCAGCCCAGCACTGCTGTCTAACGACGGCGCTGCGGGGTTCGAAGATGTGGATCCTGCAGCGATCGCAGATTCTGAAGCAGAAGTGTAGGCAGTTCCTAGCGTATTGACAGATGAGAGGCGGCCGCGACGACGCTTTTGGCAGTCTTCAACAATCAGCCGCAGATTGAGCTCGCAAAATTTGGGGTGCTGAGACAGACAGTCTTCGCGCTCAATTAGCTCGTAGTGACCTTCTTTAACTCCCAGAAAAGGCTCAATCACCTCAAGCGCAATGGCCTCAATTAAGGCAGCTGCCTGCTCAGAAGCAAGATAGTCTTGTTCGACCAGCCAGCAAATGGCGCGATAGTCAGAACTGATGCTGGGCGCGTCTGCCGACAGGTCTTCTGTCTGCTCAAATAGAAGCCGCACTTTGTCTCGCACGTCGCTTGTCAGGACAGAAATATCGCTGCTGAGACGCTGTAAATGGTTATCGAGTCGGTCAAATGGAGCCTCTGTATTAGTCGCAAAGTTAAGGCGACCGTGAGCCAGATAAAGTGACCAAGACAGGCTATCAAT
>JAAHIA010000764.1 GCA_010671975.1 Leptolyngbya sp. SIO4C1
TTTGGCGGCCGGCGCGCTCGTATTTCTGGAAATTCTTAAAACTATAGATTGCGCAACAAACAACAAGAATTTTAGTCAATTTTAGGATAAAAAATAAGAGTTTTGGCTGATCTCAATCTTGACCTGTCAGGCTTGAAGTAATTTTTATAAGCAGAAGAAAATTTAGTCAAAAGCTAGAGCTGAAAATTTACTATAGACTTTATAAACTTTATCGAAAGCTTACTAAAACAGATCGATGCTCTGCGAATAATGAGGAAGAAAGCCTGGGTTGCACAAGATTTTATTTTCTTTTCACTTACAGAAAGGGTAGCTATAATCCATGAGCATCGTTACTTCTGAAGATAATATTGCCGAACAAAATATAACTTCTCAAAAAAATGATTCGAAAACTGACTGTTTCGCACAGATAGAGATCGAGAACTCAGAGACTAGTATTAAAGCCTTGATAGCGTCTAACTATTCTGTTACTTTCGAACAGGGTATGTTTGTTACTCAAATACCCGAGACCGCAGAAATACAGGCTAATCAAAGATACTTTAATCATCCAGAATGGGCTAAAACTTATTTTGACGCCTGCCATCGCGATCCTCTCTTTAAGGAACGCTGGCAGGCTGCAGCGGGTAGCTGGAACAATAAAGTCATTGTGGATGTTGGCTGCGGTCCCGGTAACCTTTATGCAACGCTAGGCGGAAAGCCCAAGCTGCTAATCGGCGTAGACGTTGCCAAGGGGGCACTCAAGATGGCTCAGGAAATCGGGTATACGCCGCTGCTCGCAGATGCTCATCAGATACCACTAAAGTCAGGCTGCGCCGATTTGGTGGTAGTCAACGCTACCCTTCACCACTGCGATAATATGGCAACAGTGCTTGCTGAGGCTGCTCGGCTGGTACGCCCAGGCGGTCAGTTAGTGGTGGATCACGATCCGCAGCTCTCTGCTTGGGACTATAAAGGACTAGCCCTGCTGCTCTACAAGATCCGGTTAAGTATCCTCTATCGTTTCTTTCTACGACGACTGCATATTCCACTTGAGGAACGCTTGACTGCACTGGCGACCGAAATTCATCACCATCCAGGCCATGGTGTAACAACGGAATTATTCCTCAAAACTCTGCTACCGATGGGCTTTAAAGCTAATATTTATCCTCACAATAATGCGATAGGTGCTAAAGCTTTAGAGGGCAACTATGGTCCTCAACCCCACTGGCGATACCGAGTAGGGCAAATTCTATCTGGGATAAATCCCTTTGCGCCTACTGCGGCTTTATCTTTGATGTGCATCGCGACTAAACATGGTGACTAAACAAGGTTAATCTGTTGTAGCTCATAGTAATATGAAGGTCCAAGCCGGTTACCAGCTTGGACCTTTATGATTGAACTTCTACGACTTGCAATAAGGGCAGAATCGTCAGCTCTGCTACTTGAAGGGCAATAAGCAACGCGCTCTACAGATATTTTGATGTCTCAGGACGTTTACTGTAGT
>JAAHIA010000765.1 GCA_010671975.1 Leptolyngbya sp. SIO4C1
CGTTATTGATGGGGTCAATGCTAGAGCTGACAAAGGAGGCTATCAAGCAGAACGATTCAGATTTCCCTCTCAGTTAGCTCCTTCATGATGTGTGACATACATCAGCTTTTCCACCCTTGGCTACTTATCATGTTTCGATTGAGGAAAGGGTTTACACCAGCTATGACGAGTCCCTGCTAGTTGGGATTGCGGATGTGGCTGTCACCCATCGCGCGTCAGTTGAGCCAAGAATAACGGCGGTAACGACACCAAAGCCGGTCAAGGTGCCGATGCCGGAGGAGGTGACGGAACGGTTTTTAGAAGTACGGCTGACGCAAACTGGCGAAGTGGTCTGTGTGATTGAGCTACTGTCGCCTAAGAATAAGCGCACGGGTAAAGGGCGTGTGGCTTATGAAAGAAAGCGACAGAAAATCTTAGCCTCGCAGACAAGTTTGGTAGCAGTGGACCTGCTGCGCGGTGGCAAGCCGATGCCAGTCATCGGTGAGGCGGATGGCGTTTACCGCGTGCTGGTAAGCCGGGGCTATCAACGATCGGAAGCTGAACTTTATGCGTTTGGCCTCAAAGATGCTTTGCCCGCTATACGGATTCCATTGCGACCGGGCGAGGCCGAACCAGAAATTAACCTACAGGTGATTTTAGATGACGTCTATGATCGCGCGCGATTTGATTTAGTGATCGACTATGCGCAACCGTTGAGGCCAGCTTTATCAGCTGAAGGCATGACCTGGATGAAAGCGCTCGGCGTTGAGAATTCAGGGAATTGACGAACAAATTGACAAAAGAACTGTCTATGCAGAAACGTATCAAGCTATTGATCTATAGAACTTCCCAACTCCTCAAGCTTTGATAGCCATGTATTGAAATGAGGGCACCGCGCTCGAATTTGGTCTAAGCCGATGCGCTCAGCAAGCAGTGGTCCTTGGGCAGTTTTTGCACCGCTATAGTCAGAAAACTGCGATGCTATCCGCTTGCTGGGTGCTGTGTGAGGTCCATCGTTGATTAGCTCGGGCGATTCGTATTGACTAACGATAGTTGTAAGAAATTCAATCTCTTTTGAACATCCAGCGTAAAGAGAGTTAAAACAAGTTGGATCGGCTAACAAATACGCTTCATATTCATGCAGTTGAATGTAGGGAATTAAGCGACAATCGCCAATATCTTCAGCAAAACGCTGCTCTAGAAATTTAACTCGCTGCATGGGATCCTGACGGAACTTTTCAGAATCAGCCAGTCCTGGAAAATCGGGAGAAATTGCATACAGATCAATCATGGTTGTGAAAAAGACATCTTGAGTTTTCTCCTGTTTTAGAAATCGTAAAATATCATCTTTCATCGGTAGATAGCTACGGCCACCACCTCGATGTACTCTGCCCTTTCTTCTAGCATGAGCAATTAGTATTGGATTGTGCATAAAGACTTGATGCTGCGCTAAATGAGGCTTCAAAAGCGTATCAGCAAA
>JAAHIA010000766.1 GCA_010671975.1 Leptolyngbya sp. SIO4C1
CTTGGCTCAACCTCAGTAGAAATGCGGTTGAGCCAAGCTGCTGTTGATCTGTTCCCTCTGCTTATGGAATACAGCGGTTGGTTGCATTGTTAAAGGGCGCGGTGCTAACTGTGGTAAAGCCGAAGAAATCAGACAGGAAGGTAACGTCTGGATCGGCCACTAGTGACGGCAAATCTTGAACTAACACCGAAGGAACATTGCCTGTCAAGATGGGATCTGCCCCAGTAAGCTGGATACCCAGCGGTGCAAGATTATCTTCAATGATTAAGCAGGCAGCTGCGCTGGTGCCCGGCGTAGAGGTTGACGTAATTTCAATATCTGAACCAACGCCGTTATCAGACAGATCGTTATCCACGATGCTATTAATCGGCATGACGGCCAGATCTGTTAGCTCAATGACAATCGCCTGATTGCCGTTGCCGCTGATAATGTTCTCGCTGATGCCAGCATCGCCGGTTTCCTCATCGGTGCGCCATTCTTGAACCACTACATTTTCAGCTAGAGAGCGAATACCGTCTCCTGAATTAGCGACGATCTGGTTGCCGCGAATGACGAGTTCTTGAGCGCCCGCATCTGAAAGGGTAATATCAATACCGTTGCCAGCATTGTTAGAAATCAAACTGTCGCGTACGACAAACTCTTGAGCAGAGGCACTTGCAGTAGGTCCAGCCGGTGGTTGACCGCTAATCACCTCGATGCCATTGCCACCCCCATCCGAGATCTCGCTATCTGTAATATTAAACTCCTGGCTGTGGGCACCTGTTTCAGCTATCAGCTGTAGACCGGCAGCGCCGCTGTTATTAATCGTCGCTTCAGATAGCGAGAATTCTTGAGTGACGCTGCTGAAAAGGCTAGCGCCAGTAGCTTGCACGATAATGCCTTCATCGGTGCTGTTGAGCACGCTGTTGGTGAGGGCCGTGCCGTTTGGCGTACCGACGCTGGTATTGGCATCAGTGCTAGGACCAACGACAATCCGCTGGCTGGGAAACTCAGTATCGCTACCGGCGGCAACAAATTCCATTCCGACGCGATTGCTGTCTAAATCAAAGCCGGCAATGGCGACTTCAATTGACCGATCGGTTTGAGTATTCTGGATAAAGACACCCCGGTCAGCAGAGCCGTTGATTTCGTTATCGAAAAGAATCGCATTACCGCCAACGTCGTCTAAGAAGACGCCGCTGCCGCCTGAGTTCTCAATCAGGTTATTGCGCAGCTCCACGTTATCGACATTGCTAGCGGTGACGCCGTGGTTGGCCGCATCGCGAACTTGAAACCCGGCCAAGACAGTGTTTTCACCCATTGTCACGAGGTCAGCGCTGCCGCCTGTGATTGCTCGACGCTACTGATTTACCCTTGCACAATGTGGCCCCTTGAAGTACACTGGGCCGCAGAAGGAGCGAGAGATGAAGCCAGCCTCGATCGCCAGTGCCGCCCTGCCCGCCCTCGTGGGATTCCC
>JAAHIA010000767.1 GCA_010671975.1 Leptolyngbya sp. SIO4C1
CCTCTGGTTCCAAAGGGCTATGCACCTTGTGGATTTGATTGTGAGAAAGCTATGAGCCGCTATGAGCACGGAGTGGAGTCATCACGCTATGCAGAGCCGCGCGATCAAAAACGGAGCCAACCCCACAACTCAGTGGGGATTTCTTAATGACGACGCCTCTTGAGCGATCGCAGATTGCTTGAGAAATGGGTTTCGCCACCGCCAGGCCGACCAAATGATGAAGGATAAAGCGGCCATTTCAATGACCATGTGAAAGGTATCGTCTAAATCGGTGGTGCCATTGTTGATCTCAAACGCGAGGGTAATCACAGCGGCGATGATGTTGGCCCAACGATTTGTGCCGTAGGGCAGCAGTCGAGAAAACAGCACCATGGCGATCGGCACTTCGGCTACAAAACCACCGAATAGCAACAGCGGTTCTGTGATTTGAATGCCGTTGAATGTGCCGGTCATTACCTGTTCAATGAATCCCGGTTCAATGAATTCGTGGATATCTCGAAAGATGACATTGAAGAGATAAAACATCCACAGTGTCGAGAGCTTTGCCTTCGTTTCTATCATGAGCAGTTGCTTCTGCAAATTCATGATCCTTCTCCTGTTTGCATGTTTGAAATTTCTGTTTGTTCAGGTTGAGTTGGCATGACCGAGACCAGCGGTAGTCCCAAATCACGTACTTTCATCAACAGTCCAAAAAGCGCGGCCTGATCAACAACCGGGCCAGACAACCACGTTTCACCGTTGTCTTTGAGGGCGATCTCGAATCCCTCAAACCAATCGCTCCAATGGGGAGCAAGATGTCCCTTGATACAAATTTCGTACTGGGGACGACTGTCAGCGGAACGGCATAATTGGCTCATGGGAGTTGCGACCTCGTAGACCCTCCAGCGGCTGCTTGCGTTACCAACTCAAAAATACAAATGGATGTGGGGAGCCGTTGTCCCCAAATGTGGGGATTGGATGTGGGGGTCTTATAGATGAGCCTTGTGGGAATTAATGAGAGGAACCGCCAAACCATATCCAGGTTGAAACTTTTGCCTATCCTGCGTGGCTGACAGAAGTGAGTGAGCCGGAGCCGTTATGATTTTGAGCTAAGAGTATGGCTTTAATGCCCATAAAACGCGTTAGAGTGGTTATATAGAAACTCCAACGTCATGGAAAAATTAGCGATTGAACACGCTTCGTTTCCTGCTGATGTCCTGCTAGATCTCACTATGGCAGGCTCTGTTTTATCGCGCTATGGTGCTAATCAGATAATTCTTTACGGATCTATGGCTAGGGGAACATATCGGCCTGATTCAGATATTGATCTCTGTGTAGAAGGATTACCTAGCAAATTTTTTTTTCGGGCCTTAGCTGAGTGCTTGATGGCATCGCATCGTTCACTGAGTATCGTTGATTTTGATAATAGCCACGGCTACTTCCGTGAACGAATTTTAACAGAAGGAAAAATATTAG
>JAAHIA010000768.1 GCA_010671975.1 Leptolyngbya sp. SIO4C1
TAGGGTCGCTGTGCATCATCGACTTTGTCCCCAGAACGCTGGACTCAGCTCAGCTTAAGGGGCTTAAAACGCTGGCTCATCAGGTGATGCTGCTGTTAGAAGCTCGCCTCTATGCTGAGCGCATTGTCCACTACACCAAGGCGCTAGAAACGGCCCATCAGCAGGCGCTGCAAGCAAGCCAGGCCAAGTCTCAGTTTTTAGCAACCATCAGCCACGATATTCGAACACCGCTGCACGGCCTGATTGGCACCTTAGAGCTGCTGGCTGATTCGCCGCTAACGCCGCAGCAGCAAGACTATGTCACTACGGCCGATATGACGGCGCAGGTGCTTAAGTCAATTATTAGCGACGTGCTCGACTTTGCCAAAATCGAAGCCGATAAGTTGGAGCTGACGCTGGTACCAACCTCGCTCACGCAGCTGTTTACGGAGCTAGAGCGGATCCTGCAGGATGCGATCGCGCAGAAGCAGCTCACGGCGACTATCACCGTCGATCCGCAGATTCCCGACCGGCTGCTGATAGACATCAACCGGCTGCGGCAGGTGCTGCTCAATCTTTGGAGCAATGCTATCAAGTTTACGCCCAACGGCGGCAGCATCCAGCTTAGCGCCACGCTACAGCGGCGCATTCAAGACAGCGTCGGGGTAGAAATTCGCGTCTCTGATACCGGCATCGGTATTGCCACTGAGCAGCAGCAGCAGATTTTTCTGCCGTTTGTACAGGGCAATGCTAAGACAGACTACGAAGGCACCGGGCTAGGATTGGCCATCTCATCGCGACTGCTCAAGCTGATGGGCGCTCAGCTGCAGCTGCAAAGCAAGCTAGATCAAGGATCTTCCTTTTACTTTGGGTTGGACTGCGCGGTGGCTCAGCCGCCTAAATCGCTGCCTAGACCGCCGCGCGCTGTCGAGCGTTCGGTCTGTATTCTGGTAGCAGAAGACAATCCGGTCAATCAAAAAATTATTCAGCACCTGCTAGAAAAGCAGGGCTACGATGTTCACTTAGTCAACAACGGCAAAGAGGCGGTAGAGGCTTTTCTAGCGCATCCATTCGACCTCATTCTGATGGATCTTGAAATGCCGGTCATGACTGGGGAAGAGGCTATACGAGCAATCCGGCAGCATTCTCAGGTGCCAATCATTGCGCTCACGGCCCATGCCTTCACCGATGCTCGGCGGCGGCTGCTAGCAAACGGGGCAACCGACTATTTGACGAAGCCGCTGCGCAGTCAGACGCTGTTTGAGGCGATTGCGATCGCGCTTGAGCCGGCCCCATAGCGGCCTTACTCTTCAACATCCTCTAGATTTTTCGCTTCCCACTTCAGCACTGAGGCATTGACGCCCTGCGTCTGCTTGCGCTTTGAGTCGGCTTCAAACCAGCCAATGATCTGCTGCGTCGTCAGCGCTTCGACGGGGGTATCAAGGTCTTTGGCAATGTAGCTCAGCAGCTTGGCA
>JAAHIA010000769.1 GCA_010671975.1 Leptolyngbya sp. SIO4C1
TGTCAAGCATCAGGTAGATGCTTGACTACGAGAACTCAAGCAATTTATTGAGTTTTTACGATATTGCGCAAGCGCTAACGAACGCTAGCTCAGCAGGCCGGCTGCTCTCATCCGCCTGAGCAGCCCTGGTCGGCGCATCACAATTGGCTCAATTGCTTGAAATCGCTGATTGTAAGCCGCCAGCGTACCCTGCTGCTGCGCGATCGCACGCAGATCTTTCAACTGCGCCACGGCTTCATCGTAGGGCTTAGCCTGCTTTCGCTCAATCAGCTGCTCAACTGACTGCCATAGATTATCTACTTTGGGCACCAGCGCCGCTAGCCGCTTCTGCTCAGCTTTTTCAGCGGCGAGTTTGACTTTACGCTGCCGCTGCTCAGCTTTTTGCTGGGCCGCTGCGACCAGCTCTGCCAAAGTGCGACGGCCGGCTGTCTGGACCGCTGTGACTGGCTGACCAAACTTAGCTCTGAGCCGCTGTATCAGCTCTAGCCCTACGTGGCTTTCACCTTGAGCAACGCGCACCAGGTACTTAATCCGCTCTGCCTCAGAGAGGGCAGCCACCCAGTCAGCAATTGGCTCCTTGGGCAGCTTTTGAGCATCGCTAGCCTCAGCAGCAGCGGCAATCAGATCGTCACTGATTTCAAACAGCTCAACAAAGGCTTTTAGCGCCGGCGATAGCTTTTTTAAGTTGGGCGGCACCGGCGGCTCAACGACCTCTTGCCAATCCATCCCAAAGCTTTCTGAAAAGCCGGACTGCAGCCAGGCTAGGTAGAGCGATCGCAGATCGCCGCGCAGCAGATCGGCGCGAATCTCGGTGAGCCCAGCCAGGTGGCTTTCGTCGCTCAGCCAGTCGTAGTAGGTTTCGCTACTCAGGTTGATATCGAGAATCACCGACTTAGCCATGCGCTTGAGCGAAATGAGATAGTCAACACAGTAGGGTTCGTAAGGCTCAATCGGCGTTGTTTTGGGTAGGCGAATCATCAGCCGCCGAACGCCAAAACTGGCGCGATAGACCATCATGTCAAAGCAGCGGTCAAGCAGCTGCTCAGGATCGCCGCGAAAGTCGCCGTAGTTGTAAACAAATTCGGCACTGGTAGCGCTCAGCCGCACCCGGCTCGATAGGCGGCTGATGTAGTCCTGATCGGCTTTAGTCAGCGCTCGATCAAGGGCTTGAAATTCGTAGTGCTGAAATTCGCTCATAGGCTAGCGGTGGCTACGCGTAACAATCTTATCAAAGCATTCTTTCTAGACGCGCAGACTCGCTGACTGGCTCACTGCTCAAGCGGCTGCAGCA
This sequence comes from Leptolyngbya sp. SIO4C1, assembly GCA_010671975.1. Lineage (GTDB taxonomy): Bacteria > Cyanobacteriota > Cyanobacteriia > Phormidesmidales > Phormidesmidaceae > SIO4C1. Next base: position 1,292 of record JAAHIA010000769.1, read on the forward strand.
CCGTCACCTGAACCAGCGGCGTAACTTTCGCATCGAGCTGCCGGTTTAGCTCCAGCTGAATCAGTCGCGTCAGGCGCTGGCTGAGCTGCTCGGCAGAAACGTCAGCGCAGGTCGGAAGAGCGTCGGGGAGGGGAAG
>JAAHIA010000077.1 GCA_010671975.1 Leptolyngbya sp. SIO4C1
AATAGTCGCTTGCTGCGCTCAGGATGTTGGTTGATATAATTGTAGGGATTTTTCATTGGGTGGGTAGAACTCTACTTTTAGTGTTCTACCGCCTTTTTTTGTCCGAATTTATATTTTGGAGATGTCTAATGGTCGTGGGTGAGACTACGTGGTTAGCCCCAGCTAGGCGCAGCTTTTTTTCAGTAGAAGGCAGCTCTCCTCGCGCCAAAATCATCAGTCTTGGGTTTAGCTCGCGCGCGGTCAGGCTGATAAACACGTTCATCGCATCGTCTGGCAAGACGGTTGCGATCGCTTTGGCGCGGTGAATGCCCACCGCCTGCAGGCTGCTTTCATCAGCTGCATTGCCAAGATGCATCAAATAGCCCTGAGCCTGCCCGGCTGCTATACGCGACGGCTCGCTGTCAATCACGACAAAAGCGGTGCGACTGGCGGACAGTCGCTCTGCTAGCAGCTGCCCAATGCGCCCATAGCCGCAGATAATGATGTGAGCATTTAGATTGGCAATGGTTTGAGTCATCCGTTTGAGATTGAGTGCTTTGTGAACTTCACCAGCGGCGATCGCTTGCACAATGCCAGAAACCGTATAGGCAACTGAAAGCGCTCCTGCCACAATCACTAGAATGGTAAATATCTTCAGCGTCGAAGATTCGAGCGGCTTCACTTCGCCATAACCGACACCAAAGATAGTGATCACCACCATGTAAATGGCATCGAGCGGTGCCCAGCCGGCCAAAATGTAGCCGCCGACAGCGGATATTACCGTGAGGGAAAAAAAGGCTAAGCCTAGAACAATCCGCCGCAATGAACTTTCCATGTTGGCTTTGGCATCGCTGCTACAGAACTCTGCCATATCATAGGACCTGCCACATCATGGCGGCTTATTTTCTATCAGACTGTCGCTCAAGCTGCACTTTGGCCATTAGCGACCGTATTGGGCAGATTTCGCCTTTTACTCACCTTTCAACCTGTAGTAAAATAGATGAAGTCGAAATGACTACGAGAAAAGCTTGAGCGTTATCGTCATATGAGTACAAAAGAGCTAAGTAAGCAGACGCCCGAGCGCGTCCCTGCAGCTGCTGACCCGACTTCTGGCCCGACTTCTGGCCCGACTAACAATCCGCTGCTAGCCGGTCACGGGCTGCCGCCGTTTGAAAAAATTCGAGCTGAGCAGGTGGTCCCTGCCGTCAACGTCCTGATACCGCAGCTGACAGCGCAGCTTGAAGCTTTGGAGGCAACCCTAGTGCCAACCTGGGAAGGGCTGGCTGAGCCGCTGACTGAGATTAGCGATCGCTTGAGCTGGACCTGGGGTATTCTCGGGCACCTGATGGGGGTGAAGAACAGCCCTGAGCTGCGAGCAGCCTACGAATCGGTACAGCCGGCGCTGGTGCAGTTTGCCACCCGACTGAGTCAAAGCAAACCACTCTATGAAGGCTTTACACAGCTGCAAGCCAGCGAGCAGTGGGCTGAGCTAGCGCCCGCACAGAAGCGTATTGTAGAGGCGGCTATCAAAGATGCAGAGCTTTCTGGCGTGGGCTTAGCAGGCGAGTCTCGCGAACAGTTCAACCAGATTCAACAGCAGCTGGCCGAGCTGTCGATGCAGTTCTCCAATCATGTACTAGACGCCACAAAAGCCTTCAGCCTGCTGCTCAAGACACAGGACGACATTGCCGGGCTGCCGGCCAGTCTGTTGAGTCTAGCGGCTCAGGCGGCTAGAGCAGCAGGCGCAGCTGAGGCGACGACCGAGCAAGGCCCCTGGCGCATCACGCTAGATTTTCCCAGCTATCGTCCCTTTTTGCAGCACAGCCGCCGGCGCGACCTGCGGGAGCAAATGTATCGAGCGTCTGTGACAAAGGCCGCTTCAGGCGAGCTAGACAACACGCCGCTGATTGAAAAAATCTTAGCGCTGCGGCAGCAGCAGGCAGTGCTGCTAGGGTTTGTCAACTATGCAGAGCTCAGCCTAGCGCGCAAGATGGCACCCACAGTCGAGGCTGTAGAAGCGCTGATGGAAGAGCTTCGCGCCGCTAGCTACGTAGCAGCCGAGCAGGAGTTGGAAGCGCTGGCTGACTTTGCTAAAGCTCAGAGTGCACCTGAGGCCGCTAATCTGAGGCAGTGGGACGTGCCGTTCTGGGCAGAGCGCATGCGAGAAGCGCAGTTTGAGATAGAAGATGAGGCGCTGCGTCCCTACTTCCCGCTGCCGCAGGTGCTCGACGGGCTGTTTAGCCTGGCCGAGCGGCTATTTGATGTCAAAATTTCAGCAGCTGACGGGCAGGCTCCCGTTTGGCACCCTGACGTGCGCTATTTTCAGATTGCTAATGAAGCCAGCGAACCGATTGCCTACTTTTATTTAGATCCCTACAGTCGACCGGCTGAGAAGCGCGGCGGCGCCTGGATGGGCGACTGCATCAATCGCACTAAGGTGAGAACGGCCGCTGGCGAGCAAATTCGCCTGCCGGTTGCCTACCTAGTCTGCAACCAGTCTCCCCCGGTTGAAGGTCGGCCCAGCCTGATGACGTTTCGCGAGGTAGAAACGCTGTTTCACGAGTTTGGTCACGGCCTGCAGCACATGCTGACTCAGGTAGACTACTCAGCTGCTGCTGGCATCAACAATATTGAATGGGACGCGGTAGAGCTGCCCAGCCAGTTTATGGAGAACTGGTGCTATGACCGCGATACGCTCTTTCAGATGGCGCGCCACTATGAAACTGGCGCACCGCTGCCTGAAGCTGACTATCAAAAGCTGCTAGCCGCGCGCAACTTTATGACCGGCAGCGCCATTCTACGGCAGGTGAATTTTGGCTGGCTCGATCTCGAGCTGCACACGCACTATCAGCCAGACACAGAGACCATCTGGGGTGTGCGCGATCGCATTGCTGCCAAAGCTACCGTGCTGCCACCGCTGCCCGAAGATGCCTTTTTGTGCAGCTTTGGCCATATTTTTGCTGGCGGCTACGCGGCTGGCTACTACAGCTACTTCTGGGCTGAGGTACTCAGCGCTGATGCCTTCTCAGCCTTTGAAGAAGCGGGTCTAGACAATGAGCCAGCCGTGCGTGAGACCGGTCGCCGGTTCCGCAATACGGTGTTGGCCCTAGGCGGCAGCTACCATCCGCTAGAGGTTTTTCAGACGTTTCGCGGCCGCTCTCCTAGCACGTCCGCGCTGCTGCGGCACCGAGGGCTGGCACCGGCTGCTTAGCAGGCATTATAGAGGCTATCTTTGCCTGCTCAAGCCTGACGGCCTAAAGTTGAATTGAGCCAGCCTGGCGCTTCAGTATTCTCGCTGAAGTGCCAGGTTGCTGTCATGGTAGAGCACTCAGCGGTTTTCCAGGGTTGACGTAAGCGCCGGTGGTTTTCACCGTCTCAATTCCTGAAATATTCGTAGATCTTGGTGTCTAAGCCAGGATCCATCGTGTTTCTACGGAGTACGTCACGTAGGCAACTTGTTAATTTAAAGAAACCTAGTGAGTTCCTTCGTCACTTGTTCACCGCTGTCTTGTTTGACCCTATTTTTCTGTCGCGCTAGCTAATGTTGTTAGGCTGAGTAACTTTGGCTGCTGCGGCAGACGGTAAGCACTACGCGACTACCCTGCCAACCTACGGTTAGCTAATTTGGGTAAACCGCTGGACCAGTGGCCGCAGTCATTCATTCATCTTTAGGCGAGTTTTCTGCAATGAACAGCCGTGTTGCCTCTTCTCAGTCAGTCGCTGTGCTGGCAATTGATTCATTAGCTCGCGATTTGGTTCCGCTTGGGCGCGCGCTTGAGCAGCGGGGCTACGAGCTTCACCATCGCACAGATGCACGGATACCGCTCGAAGCGGTACAGTCGCTGCAGCCAGACTTAGTGCTGATTAACCTGCGCGCCTCTGGGGCAGCTGGCTACCAGCTTTGCCAGACAATTCGGGCAACGTCAGAGCTGGCCGAAACGCCGGTGATTTTTATTGGCAGCGCAGTCTCTCAGGTACAGTCTATTCTAGCCCTGCGCAGCGGAGGCAGCGACTACTTCTGCCTGCCTCTACGCACAGAAGAATGTTTGCTGCGACTGCAGAATCATCTGCAAACCAGTCAGGTGATTCGTCGGCTCAGACATGACAATGCGGGCCTCAGCTGTCAGCTGCAGCAGCGCGATCGCACGCTGCAGGCACAGGCCTCAATTCAGATGAGCCTGGCGCAGCAAAACCAAACGCTGCAGCGCCTAGCGTACATAGACGGCCTTACCCAGGTGACCAATCGACGCGGCTTCAATCAGCAGCTGCACTACCAATGGGCGCACAGCGACCATCAGCCGCTCTCTCTGCTGCTGTGCGATGTGGACCATTTCAAACGCTATAACGATACCTACGGACATCCAGCCGGCGATCGCTGCCTGCAGATGATTGCTCAGACAATTGCCACGGCGGTAGAGCCATACGGGGGGAAGGTGGCCCGGTACGGCGGCGAAGAGTTTAGCGTGCTCCTGCCGAATACATCTGCTCAGCTGGCCAATCAGGCAGCTGAAGCCATTCAGCGGGCCGTTGCCGCCCAGCACCGGCCGCATCGAGCCTCGCCCACCAAAGCCTTTATTAGCCTCAGCATCGGCGTTAGCACCCTAGTACCCAGCCCGCAGCAGACGTCCGAAGCGCTCGTTCAGCTAGCTGATGAAGCCCTTTATGCCGCGAAGCTGTACGGACGCGATCGCACGGTGGCGAGCTCGGCGCTCAGTCAGCCTCGAGCTCGAGCCGTCAGCGCGGCTGAATCTGCAATTGGCAAACTGCTGATCAACCAGGCGCGCGGCTGTCAGGCCGCTGCCAGCGGCCTGCAGGCCACCTATCGTCGGCTGTCGAGCCCGCTACCCCACTGCCAGACTATCTCTGGCGCTCAGCGGGCATAGCCAGCAGCAGCAGGTTAACTCCAGCGACACTAGCAGCAAATCTACTCGAGGGCACTTCTCGGAAACTCAATCGACCACTAGACTATAGGCAGCTAGACAGGGCCAGGCATTGACTGAAACTGAACATACTGCTACCAAGTCGCAAACCGTTTCTCGCAGAGAGCTGCGAGAGCTGGTGCGATCGCAACTACAGGCCCTCTTGGAGCAAGAAAACTTTCAAGGGGCTAAGGCGCTGCTGATACCCGTTCAGCCAGCCGATATTGCCGAGGCCATCGAGGGACTGCCCGAAACCATGCAGGCCATTGCGTTTCGGCTGCTTTCCAAACAAGAAGCGATTGAAGTTTACGAAAATCTTGATTCAGCCATTCAGCAGTCGCTGATTGAAGACTTTAAGCGACAGGATGTGATCGACATTGTCGATAAGATGTCGCCCGATGACCGAGCCCGACTGTTTGATGAACTGCCGGCCAAAGTGGTGCGTCAGCTGCTGCAGCAGCTCAGCGCCCAAGAGCGCAAAGCGACCGCACTGCTGCTCGGCTACGAAGCCAGTACCGCCGGGCGAATTATGACGCCCGAGTATATTTCACTCAAAGAGCATTGGACCGTAGAGCAAGCGCTGCAGCGAATTCGGGCGCTAGCAAACACCAGCGAAACGGTGTATTACCTCTATGCCACCGACAACGCCCGCCAGCTGACCGGCATTTTGTCACTGCGGCAGCTGGTGACTGGCCAGCCCGATCAAGAAATTAGCGAGCTAATCACCCGAGAAGTCGTCTCCGTGCAGACCGATACCGACCAGGAAGAAGTGGCGCGGCTAATTCAGCGCTATGACTTTTTAGCGGTGCCGGTGGTGGATACCGAGCAGCGGCTGGTTGGCATCGTCACCGTTGATGACATCATCGACATCCTAGAAGAAGAAGCCACCAAGGATATCTATACGCTCGGCGGCGTGCAGTCGGGGGGCGATAACTACTTTCAGACCAACTTGCTCAAGGTGGCTCAAAAGCGCGTGGTTTGGCTGTCCGTCCTGCTGCTGACCAATACTGTGACGACCGCTGTGATTCGCAGCCAAGAAGACATTATTCAGCAGGTGGCAGTGCTGGCCGCCTTTATTCCACTGCTGATTGGCACTGGCGGCAACGTCGGAGCCCAGTCTTCAACGGTGGTGATTCGCGGCCTCAATACCGATGCGATTGAGATTCGCAACGCGGCTCAGGTGATCTGGCGAGAAGCGATCGCAGGCGCGTTTTTAGGCTTTATGCTCGGCGTGGTAGTAACCCTGTGGGCCTATCTGCTGCAGGGCGATCTGGCCGTCGCTATTACGGTTGGCTGCAGCCTGGTTGGCATTTCGGTACTGGCCTCTAGCGCGGGGGCCTCGCTGCCATTCTTATTTCAGAAGCTAGGCTTTGACCCAGCGCTGATGTCAGCGCCCTTTATCACAACGGCAGTAGATGTCCTAGGCGTGCTGATCTATCTCAACCTGGCGCGGCAGATTTTGCAGCTCTAGCGGAGCACGCCCGAATTCAAGCCGCAACTTAAAATAGTCAAGGAATGTCCTAGGATATGGGAATAATAAACCTTGATGTAGACGCCCTGTAAGCGCTACCTCGGCGCGCGGGTGCTGAGGCCTGAGCGCGACTACGGCACCGACGGATTAAAATAGAACCATGTCCCCCCTATGAGCGCAGCGCGTTTCGTATTCATACCGTTTGGTATTTGTACCGTTAGAGAGATAGCTGAGTAGTCTGTGCTGCAAAACTTCAAGCAAGATTTGAAGAACGACCTGATTGCCGGGTTGCTAGTTGTGATTCCGCTAGCAACGACAATCTGGTTGACGATCACAGTCGCCACCTGGGTCATTCGCTTCTTGACCCGATTTCCCAAGCAGCTGAACCCGTTTACAGGCTTTCATCCGGTGCTGGTCGGCCTGCTTAATCTAACCGTGGGGCTAGCGGTGCCGCTGCTAGCCATTCTGGTAATTGGCCTGATGGCACGCAACATTGCTGGGCGCTGGCTGCTCGACTTTGGCGAGCGCGTGCTGCAGTCGATTCCATTAGCAGGTGCGGTCTATAAGACGCTGCAGCAGCTGCTGCAGACTCTGCTGCAAGATTCTAAGAGCCGATTTCGTCGCGTCATCTTGGTGGAATATCCTCGGCGCGGGCTCTGGGCAATTGCCTTCGTGACCGGCTCTGTCGTGGGCAGCAACGGCATGCTCAGCATCTTTATTCCCACAACGCCGAATCCAACCAGCGGCTGGTACGCAGTGGTGCCTGAATCAGACGTCATCAACTTGTCAATTTCGATTGAAGATGCGTTCAAGGTGCTGCTCTCGGGAGGCATTGTCGGACCGAATCTGGCAGAGTCGATCAGCGGCAACCAGTCGCTGCCCGCCGTTATGGATGAGATGGCCAGCGAGTCGCGCGCGCGAGGCTCAGAGCGCAGCCTAGAGTCCGGAGAGGAACCAGCAGGTCACAATTCTGAGCCTTACAGCTCAGCGGCTAGCTCGGAGCAGCTGCCAGCAGAGCAGTCGCTGACCATGCTATCGATCGAGGAAGATTGATAAGATAGCTGAGCTGAACACATTGCTAGACATCACTAAGCATCATGCAGGCTCGTCGAATCGCACGCGAGCTGGCTTTACTCGGCATGAGCCAGCTATCAGACACCCCAGAAAAAGCTCGGGCTAACCAAGCGGGCGCTCTAAGCAAGGATTTAGATACGCTGCTCTCGGGCGCAGTCAGAACCCTCTCAGTGGAAATCAAAGAAACGCTAGAGAACGCTTCGCTGGAGCTAGAGCGCGGCAACCGCCATCTGCTGAACAGCGAAACGCGCTCAACCGAGCTGCGCAGCGCGCGCGCCATGGTCAAGGACGCCATTGAGCAAACGCAGCTGGCCATTAACCGACTGGGTGCAGCCGTAGAGCTGCCTGAGTTTGTGCAAATTGCCAATCGCCCCGAGGTGCAAAGCTATGCCAAGGACATTTTGACGCATCTAACCAGCCATCTCAGCGAGCTAGATACGCTGCTCGATGAGGCAATGGTAGGCTGGAACCTGAAGCGGTTGGCCCGCATCGATCGCGATATTCTCAGAATTGCCCTAACCGAAATCTTATATCTGGGGGTGCCCAAGCGGATTGCAATCGATGAATCGATTGAGGTGGCCAAGCGCTACAGTGATGAAGATGGTTACCGATTTATTAACGGTGTGATGCGGCGGGTAACCGATCGGCTTGAGGCCAAGCGCCGCTCAGATCCTGCTTCGTCTAGTCCTGATGCTAGCTAGCAGCGGTTTCAGGCTTCATCTTGGTACGGCTTAGGAAGGTATTATGTCATCGTTTAACTGGTTTCGTCGCAGCTACGACGAGTCTGAGACAGCTCAGCCCGAGCAGCCCCAGGAGACCGCCGAGTCTACTGAGGAGTCTGCTGAGACAGTAGGCTCGCCAACCAGCGCAGACGACTACCTCTCCTGGGCAAAGACGGCCTATCAAAATATTCAGCAGCGCCAGAGTCAGACTGCTGAGTCAACACCCGCAGCCGAACCGACCGGGTCTGAGTCAGCTGAGCCGGTCACTGCTGAACCAACTGCAGCCGAGCCGACCGAAGATGATTCAGCCACAGCTGAGCCGACCGAGGCTGAGCCAGCAGCCACCGAGCCAGTAGCCACCGAGCCAGCCGCCGCACCTAAGCCAGCAGCGCCCTTCTGGGCCCAGGCCCAGGCCGAACGAGAAGCGCGCCTAGCCAAGCTGCAGGAAACCGCGATCGCAGAGCCCGAACCCGAGCCCGAACCGGCCGCAGCCCCCTCCGAGCTGCCCGATATTGACTTTGACGAAGCCTTTGTCTGGTCTGCTGAAGTGCTGGCCGCGCAGGGACGCCGCCCCGACCAGATTTCAGCCGAAGAAATTACCTGGCTCAACCAGCTGCGGCGCGGGCTCGATAAGACGCGGCGCGGCCTGGTCAACCAGCTCAAATCGATTGTTGGGCAGGGACCGCTGAATGAAGATGCGGTCTTTGAGATTGAGGCGCTGCTGCTGCAGGCGGATGTCGGCGTTGAAGCCACTGACTACATTATCGACGCGCTGCAGTCGCGACTGCGGCAAGAAGCGCTGCCGCCAGAGCAAGCCATCAGCTATCTCAAGTCGATTTTGCGCGACATGCTCGATCGGCCGCTGGGCGGCGAGCACAATCTGCTGTTTGTGCCCGAGAGTGAGACGCTGAATATCTGGATGATGACCGGCGTCAACGGCGCTGGCAAAACCACTACGATCGGTAAGCTGGCCCACGTGGCGAAAAAATCGGGCTATCGCTGCCTGATTGCAGCAGCCGACACTTTCCGGGCGGCAGCGGTCGAGCAGGTGAAAGTCTGGGGTGAGCGCAGCGACGTCGACGTGATTGCTAACCCCGGCCAAAATACCGACCCGGCCGCTGTGGTCTACGACGCTATTTCGGCAGCCAATTCTCGCAGCACCGAGCTGCTGCTAGTTGACACGGCCGGCCGCCTGCAGAATAAGAAAAATCTGATGGACGAGCTGGCCAAGGTGCGCCGCATTATTGATAAAAAAGCGCCAGACGCCAACGTTGAGGCCCTGCTAGTGCTAGACGCCACGCTGGGTCAAAACGGCATTCGCCAGGCGCAGGTGTTTGCTGAGGCAGCCAACCTCAGTGGCGTGGTGCTGACCAAGCTAGACGGCACGGCCCGAGGCGGCGTGGCGCTGGCCGTGGTGCAGCAGCTGGGCCTGCCGATTCGCTTCATCGGCGCCGGTGAGGGCATTGAAGATCTGCGGCCTTTTTCCAGCTATGAGTTCGTTGAGGCGCTGCTCAGCGGCTAGGACGCGATGCCAGTTTACTTTTTCTGGGGAGCAGACGAGTTTCGCATGAAGAAGGCGATTGCAGCGCTGCGCGATCGCGCCCTCGACCCTAGCTGGGCCAGCTTCAACTACGACAAAATTGCAGCTGATACCTCAGACAGCGTCATCCAAGCGCTGAATCAGGCAGTGACGCCGCCCTTTGGCCTGGGCCAGCGGTTTGTTTGGCTAACGGATACCACCCTGGCCCAGCGCTGCCCAGAGGCGGTGCTGCAAGAGCTCGCCAGAACCCTGCCCGCCGTGCCTGAGACCACGGTGCTGCTGCTAACCAGCGCGAATAAGCCTGACGGCCGACTAAAATCAACCAAGCTGCTGCAAAAGCACGCTGACGTCAGAGAGTTTTCCAGCATTCCGCCTTGGAAAGTCGATCAGATTACCCATCAGGTCTATCAGGTCGCCAAAGAAATAGACCTGCGGCTGCAGCCGCAGGCCGCTGAGCTGCTAGCCGCCGCCGTTGGCAGCGATACTCGCCGGCTCTACAACGAGCTAGAAAAGCTCAGCCTCTACTGGCAGTCGACCGAGCCGCTGCCGCCCGAGGCCGTTACGCAGCTGGTCGTAACCAGCACCCAAAGCAGTCTGCAGCTTGCCAACGCGCTGCGCGAGGGCCAGGTTGATCGCGCCCTTAGCCTAGCAGCTGAGCTGCTAGGTCAAAATGAGCCAGCGCTGCGGATCGTTTCGACCCTGGTGGGTCAGTTTCGCACCTGGCTATGGGTAAAAGTGATGAGCGAAGCCGGTGAGCGCGACCCGCGTGCCATTGCTCAGGCAGCTGAGGTCAGCAACCCCAAGCGGATTTACTTTTTGCAAAAAGAAGTCAGATCGCTGTCCGCTTCAGCCCTTCAGGCAGCGCTGGACAGTTTGCTAGCGCTAGAGTTCAGCCTTAAGCAGGGAGCCCCCGATCAAATTGCGCTGCAAACTAAGATAATAGAAATCGCGCACTGCTTTGGACATGCCTAGAACTAAGCCTGATATGAGACTCTATTCCTTGATTGGATATCGTCAGCTCTGGTCGGTTCGCTCGATGCTGATTGGGCTAAGCGCAGCAATGACCTGGGCGATCAGTTTACAGCCTGAGCCTTCTGTGCGGGCCTGGCAGCCGGTCTCGCTGGATTTCGCGGCTGCCTACGCCCAGACCGTAACCAACGAAGAGGTACGCAGCTATGCAGAGGCGGTGCTGTCGATGGAGAACAATCGCATCGAGGCCTACACCCAAATCAGCGATATCTTGACCAGCGCCGGCTTCGATGTGACAGAATACCGCCTCAGCTGTCCAAATGCGCCGTCGCTGACCGACGTGCCACGACGGGTGCGATCGCGCGTTCAGCCCATCCTGGTTGACTATTGCAATGCCGCCCGCGAGATTGTCGAAACCAGCGGCCTAACGGTGGATCGCTTTAACGACATCACCACTGCCCACCGCAACGACAGCGACCTAACCGAGCGCATTCAGCTCGAGATTGCGGCCATTCGCCAGCCCTAGCTTTACCCCTGCTGCAGCCCGTAGCCACACCCTATGCAATTTATTGACCAAGCAGAAATCGAAGTCGCCGGCGGTGACGGCGGCGATGGCCTAGTCGCCTTTCGGCGCGAGAAGTATGTGCCCACCGGCGGACCCTCTGGCGGCAACGGCGGCAACGGCGGCTCAGTGGTTCTTGTGGCCGATGACGGCCTGCAAACGCTGCTAGATTTTCGCTATGCTCACAGCTTTCGAGCTCAGAAGGGCGAGCGCGGCGGTCCTAAAAACAAAACCGGCGCGTCTGGGGCCGATCGGCTGATTGAAGTGCCCTGCGGCACGCTGGTCTACGACGCCGATTCGGGTGAGCTGCTGGGCGATCTGGTGCGTGCTGGCGAGCGGCTGTGCGTGGCCAAAGGCGGTAAGGGCGGTCTGGGCAACAAGCATTTTTTGAGCAACCGCAACCGCGCCCCCGAAAAGTCGCTGCCCGGCCTGCCGGGGGAAGTGCGCCGCATTCGCCTAGAGCTAAAGCTGCTGGCTGAGGTGGGCATCATCGGCCTGCCCAATGCCGGCAAATCTACGCTGATTTCAGCGCTGTCGGCGGCCCGCCCCAAAGTGGCCGACTATCCGTTTACGACGCTGGTGCCCAATTTAGGGGTCGTGCGCAAACCTACCGGCGACGGCACCGTCTTTGCTGACATTCCTGGACTGATTGAGGGGGCACATACCGGGGCCGGGCTCGGCCACGACTTTTTGCGTCATATCGAGCGCACGCGGCTGCTGCTGCATCTGGTGGATGTCACATCAGAGCAGCCGGTTGCCGACTACCGCACGATTCAGCAGGAGCTGATGGCCTATGGACGCGATCTAGAAGCGCGGCCACAGCTGCTGGCGCTGAATAAGGTCGATGCGGTCACGCCAGAAGTAGCCGAGTCAGTGGCCGCAGGGCTGCGATCGCACAGCGGCAGCGAGTCAGTGTTTCTCATTTCAGCCGTGAGCGGTCAGGGAACCGAGGCGCTGCTGCAGGCAATTTGGACGCTGCTTGAGCAGCTGAGCCAGTCGGAAGACGCTGCCATCGAACCTGCGGGCGAGCCCCAAATAGGCAATCTAGACAGCCTGCCGCAGCTGATGGGATAGCAAGCTTGCGCTTGGGTGCGCCAGCCTATCGAGCCAGAAACGCTGCCGCATAGCCGTGCTGCTGCAGCGCCTGCTGTAAATTAGCCAGCTCAACCATCTTTGCGCTGTCTGCTAGCCGCTGCGCGGTTTGAGCAATCTGCTGAATCTGAGCGCCCGTCAGCCGCAGCTTATCTGCCAAAGCAGGCAGGTCAATCTCAGCGGACCAGTGCCCGGCCGTTAGGCTCTGCTGCCAGAGCTGCAGCCGTTGTGACGCCGTCGGTTCGCTTAGTTCTATAATCAAGTCGCAGCGCTGCCGCCAGCTAGCGGTCACCTGATGGCGATAGTGCACCGACAGCACCACCAGCCCTGCTGCTGGCTCACTCAGCCACTGCCACAGCTGCGCCTGCAAAACCGGATCGAGCGAGCGACGGCCAAACCAGTGCTGCGCTGATTTAATCAAGACCAGCGGCTTAGTCGGCAGCGGCAGATCGCTGCCAGCACAGCTGAAATCTAGCACCGGCAGCGGCAGCGCCAGAGCAGCCGCGATCGCACTCGCCGCCGTTGTTTTGCCAGTTCCGGCGGGGCCAACCAGCAGCAGCAGCCGTCGACCGTGGGTCGGCGCTGCTGACTGAGCTACGGCTAGCTCACTGGCCACCTGCTGCGTCAGACTCTGCAGCCGCAGCTTGAGCGAGGGAGTAACCACCAGCTCCGACCACGAGACCGGCTGAGCCAGCCGCGCTGGCTGAGGCTGAGCAGTCGCTGTCGGCGGCAGTATCTGCGCTAGCTGTGATGACTTTGGCTGCTCGGCGAGCAGGTAGCTAATCCAGGCTGGGGCTAGCTGTAACGGCCTACCCAGCAGCGGCGTTGGCGCGGTGCTGACATCCTGTAAAATCTGCCGAGCTAAAAGCGATCGCGCCGACATCAGCTGCGATCTCGCTCGCTGCCGGTCGAGGTCGTTGCGACAGAACAGCCGCAGCGCCAAATCTAGCGTGGGCAGCGCCGCCGTGGGGCTATCCTGACCGGTTTGCAAGACGTGGTAGAGCCGACCGTAGCGCAGATTAACCTCAGGCGCGAGCGCCAGCAAAATCAAATTCTTCTCAAACTTGCTGAGCTTGAGCCGAGTCTGAACCTGAGGCAGCGCTAGGCAAACGCCGTGCGACTCGGTTGCCTTGATCCGAGATTTGAGCCGCTGCTGGTAGCTTGGCGACGACCCGCTCAGCTTTTTTTTAGCCGGTGCCTCATCATAGGCACAGTTGGTCACCGTAATTAGCCCCTGCCACCAGTGGCTGCTAGCGCGATCACCCGGCTTGCGAGCCACCCGATTGACCTTACGGCTCGTCTGCTGCTGCTTGGTCAGCGCTAGCATCAGCCGTCGCTCCAGCCAGCTCAATTCAGTTTTCAAATAAGCCCAGTTGTTGGCAAACGGAGGATCAGCGCTCATTCGCTCAGCCGTCGAAGAAATTCTAGAGGCAGCCCGTCCGCGTCGGCAATGAAGGCGACCTCATAGATACTATTCCCAATTTGCTGCTGCTGCGGTGCCAGCAAGACCGTCAGCGGCTGCAGCTGCCCGGCCTGAGCGGCCTGCTCAAACTGCTGCTGTAGCTGCGCTAGCCAGTCTGGCAGACTCGCGGCTGTCTCAGTTAGATCAAACGAAAGATGGTAGTAGCCAGTGTAGTGCTCATCGCTAAAAGCATCGGCAGCCGGGCGCGGCTCAGGCACCTGAATCAGCTCAATCCGACCGCCGAGCCCCGTCATCCAGCAGGCCAGCGTAATCCCCGCTGTAAACCGCTCGATGATGGTAAAGCCGAGCTGCTCATAAAATGCGATCGCCCGATGAATGTCGGCTGTGCGGATAGAGGCATGGTGCATGATCTATGCGGAAAACGCTATTCAAAAAATTTGAGATAGCGATAGTGCGTCGGTACCCCTGGCTCCTTTTGTAAATCAAAGTTGATCACTTCCCACTGCGGCTCAACTTCGGGTGACGGGCTAAACTCAACCGGCAGTCCGTAGAGCCGTGGTGTCGTCATATCCACCTGACCGCGCCAGGGCGTGCCGTGCTCAAGGTAGGCATGCACCAAATCTTTATAGCGCTCAGCAATAATTACTCGCGTTGCCCGATAGCCTTGCGTATAGAGTCGGTCGAGCGCTTCGTGAATCTCAAACCGAATGCCATCAGGGTGCGTATGCTGACGATACCATTCTCCTTCCCATCGTCGCCAGTGCCGGCCTGATTGCACATGCACCAGCTCTTGGGTGTCAGGGTTTGCCTCAAACGCGCCATGACGCGGACACAGATAGCTATCGGTCAGCGTCAGTGCCGGAATTACCTGACGACAGTGAGGGCAGCATATCTCAGGTCCGTAGATCGGATATTGTGAGGCAGAGTTAATCATTCAGTCTCAGTACCTGATAGATCGAAGCACAACCGCACCAATATGCTTCGGTGGACTTATTATAGCTGGGGAAACTAAGGTCACAGGATTGGCTCAAAAATTAGGCCATACTTACCCTCTGGTT
>JAAHIA010000770.1 GCA_010671975.1 Leptolyngbya sp. SIO4C1
ATATTGACGCAAGAAACCAATCCAGTTAGATGAATAGCAAGGTGGTTTTTGAGAAGCCATAATATTAGTTCCTCGCCTAAAGTTAAAACTTTAGGTACTTGTAATTTTTTCAAAATATGAAAATATGGCGCTATTCACTAGCTTATAAGAACTGACACAAACCTTCTTAAAGATGGCAAGCTAAACAAGGTAGCGAATAATCATCTTCATTCAAGACATTTTCTAAAGCTTGCGTTAAAGACTGATGACCTAATTGTTGCTGTTCTCGTTCCAGTGCCTTCTTATGTGCATCAATTATTTCATCTTTGCGCGCTAAAAGCTCTGACAAGGTTTCTCTCTCAGTCCAGGTATAATTTCTTCCGTCACTATGTTCCTGCTCATATCGAACGGCTTCAGCAAATAAATCGGGATGCTCTTCGGCTAGCATGACCCATTCGTACTTCCGCTGAAAGAAGCAGAAGAAGCAGCCAGAACGGCTGCGCCAGCGGTAGTAGTCTGGTAGGCCAATGCCACTTTCTTCCAAAAGCCGAAAAATGTCAGCCTTTACGAGTCCGTGTTCCTTGAAAGGGAATACAGGCTTAATGTTGGGTTTCTTCGAGATATAGCCATCTCGATTTTCGTCAGCGCGAATGCCAATGTAGCTAACGGCTTCATCATCCCCAATATATTTTTCCAGAGGGATGATCTTCATTTGCTTGGTGCACCAGCGCATTTTGGGCGAGGGTAGAACACCACCGTAGACATCTAGCCAGTGATCAAAGCCGCGATCAGGTTCTAGTCGAATAATCTTGATACCAAGCCGCGCTTCAATACGGTCGAGATACTCGTAGGTCTCAGGTAACTCCTTATGGGTATCGCAAAAAAAGTATTCAACTTCCAAATCGGCGTAATCAGGATGTCGGCGCAAGAAGACAGCTAAGGCAGTACTGTCCTTACCACCTGAAAGTCCCATGATGTGCCTAATCCTTTTTTTAGCCATACTGCCTCTGATCTCGCATTGATTTAGCTTGATCTATATCGTTTTGCGTGTCATCCGTATTATGACTTAAAACTTTCTTGATGAGTCGAGCAGCGAATGCTTTGCGCAACTTATCATCATTTTTTAATTCAAACTTATCTAAAGTTTCATCAATCAACCGATCAATTAAGGGCTTGTCTGCTTCGTTGATCCATAAAACCTCGTTTATTTCCTTTCCATTGGGCTCAGTAGCTGTAATGCGCTGCGCTTCGAAACCGCTTCCTTTTGCTTGAACTTCCTTTTGCAGGGCTTCTAAATTTTGGAATCGTCTAACCAAGTTACTAAGTGCAATCTCAAACCGAGTAAGGTCTTTGTCAGTCCAGGATTTGGCCGGTTTATCGGCAATAATCATTACGAGTGCCTCTAGCAATTCCTTATCAGAAGCTACCTCATCTACGGCTGC
>JAAHIA010000771.1 GCA_010671975.1 Leptolyngbya sp. SIO4C1
CCGCCCGTCATCAGATGGCCACGGCGGGCCGAGCCCTGATGACCCAGACCCTCTCTTTGGCAAATCAAGCAAATCAGTCCATTCAGTCTCTAAAAAAGCTGCAACGACTGCGGCCAAGCGATCTCTCTGCAGACTATACGCTAGATCCCACTCGGCTCACGCTAGACACTGCGCCGCTTGGCATCACCGGATTCGCCGCCGATGAATTTTTACATACGCAGTGGGGGGTCACAGCAGAGCTGCCGACGCTCTGTCAGCTGACGTTTATCTTTAGCTTAGGCAATACTGCAGACGACATTGCGCAGCTCACAGCCGCGCTGACGGCGCTCTGTTCACAGCCTATTCAAGGAAGCCTACCGGCCCTTCAGGCGCAGATGCCGGCTACCCAGTCAGCCATGACGCCGCGCCAGGCTTTTTTTGCTCAGCGTATCGCCTGCCCAATCAGCGTTTGCGCCGGTCGCATCAGCGCTGAAACGGTTTGTGCCTATCCACCCGGTATTCCTACCCTGCTGCCAGGCGATACAATCACAGCGGATGCGATCGCGCAGCTTCAGCAGCTCCAGGCAGCCGGCGCTATCCTTAGCGGCAACAGCGATCCAACCTTGCAAACCATAGCCGTTGTCCAGTCGAGCTAAGCCAATTCAGACTGGTCACGCCTTCAGAACAGCGCTATCCTCGAAGACGCCCCCTATGCGCTAGCCTATGTCAGCAGTGTGGCCCTATGTGACACCAGGCATTCCCGATCAGCTGTTTGAGCAGCTGCCTGGGATTCCGATGAGTCAGCGCGAGGTGCGGCTGCTGCTACTGGGCTATTTGCGCCTGCTGCCAGACGCAATTTTATGGGACATTGGCGCTGGCACAGGCACCATTGCCATTGAGGCAGGCTTGCTGTGCCCAGCCGGTAAGGTTGTCGCCGTCGAGCGCGATGAAGAAGTCGCTAGCCTGATTCAGACGAACTGCGATCGCTTTGGCGTCACTAACGTTGAAATCGTAGTTGGGAACGCACCCGAATGCTTTGATCAGCTTCCCTATGCGCCAACCTGCGTGCTCATCGAGGGCGGGCGATCGCTTAAGGAGTTGCTCAGCGAAGCCTGGGTCAGACTGCAGTCAGAAGGGCACATTGTGGTGACTGCCAGTAATTTTGAAGCGCTCTATGCCATTTCCGAAACTTTTGCAAGCCTGCATGTTCGCAACGTAGAAGTCGCTCAGCCCACTGTCAACCGCCTTGAAACGCGCGGCAATCGGCAAATTCTCAAGTCTGTTGACCCGATCTTTATCCTCAGCGGCGACAAGCTCGGCTAGAGCCTACAGAGATAACCTTCGTTGAGCGGCGCTGGCTTAACCCGGCCTCATCATAGCTGCTTCAGC
>JAAHIA010000772.1 GCA_010671975.1 Leptolyngbya sp. SIO4C1
ATCGCAAAACCCTGTGCTACTCCAAGTCTGTCGAGATGCTAAAGACCTCTGTGCGTCTGCTCATCTACTATCTCAAACACGATCGCATTCCTCGTTTTGCCTGAATCATTTGATGCTGTGCAACGCCCGATAATTAGCAATATAAAAGCAATCATCAGGTTCGACACCGGCTGCTTCAGTCTGACCTCGAAACGTGGTTGATCCGAGCGATTCCCAATCACGTTCCTGATGCCGCAACAAAATTTTGACAATATCGGAGATTAGAACTTTACTGCGCTCGTAATCGGGCAGAGGAACCCTAATTTCTAAGGTATTCTGGCTGTAGGCGATACGGCTCACCCGATGCTCGCCCAGTGCTTGCAAAATGGTTTCAAATTCGCGCCAGCTCACGTCGGGAACGGTGATGTGGCTTCCCATTTACACCTCGCCCCAGCCAGGCTGTAGCCGCTTCATCAGCGGATTGTATGCCTTAAAGTAGGCAATCGAGCCGGCCTGACGCAGCAGCGCTTTGGGCCTGGTATCGGCTCCCATGCAGCGCTGACAGACCGGGTGCGTTACCTGAAAGCGGTCAAACCCGGCGCGTAGGCCGCAGGCGGGCTGCTGCTGATCAAGTATTTCGCTCAGGGAATGGGTGTTTAGGTTGCCGAGCGGAATCTGGCCATCGTAGTCTTTGCAGCAGGGGACGACTGTGCCGTCATAGAGGATGCCGGCCTGATCGGTGGTGCCGTTGCAGTAGCCAAAGCTGGCGGGGACGATGCGATCGCTTTCTACATTGCCCCAGCTGTCGAGCGGAAAGGTCTCTAGTGCTAGCTTTGGGGTTAGCTCAATTACCTGCCAGCGGCCTGGCTTGTGCCGCGCGATCTTTTGCTGCAGCGCTGCGTCTGAGGGGCGATCAGGATAGTCTGCCAGCAGTCGATTGGCCCAGGTGGTTAGCTCTTGCTGCATCTGGGCTTTGCCTTCGACGACGTGCATGGGCTTGTGCGGCACTAAAAAGGGATGCGGTGTGGTGTCTAAAAATTTGAGATGGACTCTGGTGGGTGAGTTGGTGTCTGCTAGGTTGGCTTTTACGTATTGCGTGATGCCATCGAAATATTGCTCGGGTTTGAGCATCGGCGGCGCACCGCGAATAATGAAGGTGTCGGGGTCGGGTGTCTGCAGGGAGATAGTGACTTTGGGGATGCCTGAGGCGACTAGCTTTTGAATCTGTTCTGGTTTGATGTGAAAGGTGCTGCCGTTGGTGGTGAGATGCAGATTAAGGGCTCTCTCTAAGGCGAGATCGATGGCGAGATGCCGAACGCCTCGACCATCTCAGGAGAGATCCCCCGCCGCTCGATCATCGCCCTCGCGGCCTTGCCCGCGCCCGGGTCCACCAGCGATCGCCGGAAGTACTCCTGGCCGAACGCGTTGGCGTCG
>JAAHIA010000773.1 GCA_010671975.1 Leptolyngbya sp. SIO4C1
CTACATCATCATCGAAAAGATTCTCGAAGGGAGTGAAAAGCTGCCGAAGCGCTGGCCGATTCAGGGTACGACCGGCTACGACTTTTTGATGATGATGTAGGTATCGCCCATCTTTTGACGCAGCGCGACTAGATACTGCGTCGGGTCGTATAGCCCGTCAATGTGATCGACTCGCAGACCGGTAAAGGTGCCCTCTGCCACCAGATCGCTGATAAAAGAATGAACTTCGTGAAAGACTTTGCTATCGTCAATGCGAACGCAGATCAGCTCGTTGACGGTAAAGAATCGGCGATAGTTCAGCTCTTCTGCGCCCACCTTCCAGAAAGAGAGACGATAGTGCTGATGGCGCAGCAGCTCGTCGAGCAGATCAAAGGTTTCTGGCTTGCCCGGCTCCCCATTAAAGGCTTCGATATTCTCGTCAATAAAGTCGCGAATTTCGGTATTGGTTTTATAGAGCTCCCACAGCAGAAATTTGACAAACGCTACCTGATCTTTAAGCTGCTGACCAGAGATTTCAGGACGAATATCTTTGACCAGATACAGAATGCCGAGCAGCTTGATATAGTCAGGGTGCTGCCGTCCTAGCGTGCGGGACAGACGACCTAAATCGTGCGTGATCAGCTGCGCGTAAGACTCGATCCGCACGGGAAAGCAAGTGTCGTAGTAACAGACGCGCAGACCGGCTTCACCGTAGGTCAGCTGAATCTCACCTCGCTCTAGGCAGCGATCGTAGAAGTCACCCAGCATCGGGGCTAGCACGCGCCCATCAACATCTTCATAGAAGGGCTGCTCCCATTCGATGTCAAAGAAATTGCCATATTCTGAGGCCGGACCGTGCTCTAGCACATCCATCAGATAGTGGTTTTGGCTATCGTAGGCCATGTGGTTGGGCACAATGTCCTGCAACCAGCCCATGTCGCGATCGCGCAGCGCCTTGGTGAGCGATTTAAAGTCTCGCTCGCTGCCCAGCTCAGGATTGAGCCGCGTTGGGTCTACCACATCGTAGCCGTGCATGCTGCCATTTCGGGCTTTAAAGATCGGCGAGGCATAGATATCGGTAATGCCCAAGTCTTCTAAGTAATTAACAATATCTTTAGCAGCCTTGAAGCCGAATTCGGGATTGAACTGAATTCGGTAGGTCGCAACAGGGATACGCATAGCAGTCTCACTCTGAAAGATCTCAATCAAGCGCTTTAAGCAGCGCTGTGGTACAGCACAAAGTTGTAGGGAGCAAGGACGATTTCAGGCGCATCTGAACTCAGCAGCTCTGGTGCGATCGCACCGGGACCGGCCCACTCAGCCGCTGCCGAATCAAGCTGCTGCTTCCAAGCATACTGAGAAAATGCCAGTTTAACGGTAGCTTGCTGATCAGAAAAATTCATCACACTCAGCAACCGCTGTGATGAATTCCA
>JAAHIA010000774.1 GCA_010671975.1 Leptolyngbya sp. SIO4C1
CTAGTGGGTCATTTGCTTTGCATATAGCCATAATTTTTAGGCAACTACAGCCTGAGTCACGGCTCCAGAGCCGCCTAGTCGATGTCCTTGTCGTTTGGCTCGTGCCCGTTGGCGTCGCGCGGCTCGTTTGCCGCCCCACTCAAACGGCGTTGGCTGCTGATTCCAAACCTCAGCAGCGGTCTCAAATCGGTCGATAATCTGTTGAGGGGTTTTGGGATGCTGAGCATCCAACGCGCGTCGCTTGAGGATGCGCTGGATCGATTCAGCCATGTTCAACCAACTGCCAGACAGCGGGGTGTATAAAGGCAAAATGCCATGCTCACACAGCCACACCATCAACTCGGGCGTTTGATGGCCTCTTAAGTTGTCCCAGACCAACAAGAGTCGCAAGGGCGGTAAGCGTTGAGGCAGCGTGAACGTCACCGTTAAGCCTTCTCGCCACTGTTGCCAGGTGTGTTGGATGAGCGCTTGGGATGCGGACGTAGCGGCTTCCGGTAAGGTCTTCAAGATGGCGGTCAGTTCGGCTTTTAGCCACGGGTGCAAGATGGCATTGGTGGTCTGCTCAACCCCCTTGATGCGCACCTGGCCATCGCTCGGATGAAACAGGGTGAGGACTTTAGCGGTGCCATTGCGAAGATATTCGTGGTCTTGCCGTTGAGGCTGTCCTTCGGGCTGCCAACTCGGGGCCGCATACGGCACGGTTTGGAAAGGCCCAGCCTCATCCTGACACCACACGGCAATTCCCATCCCCTCAGCCAGACGATAGGCTTGCTCTATGAGTTTTTTTTCGCTTCGGTGTCTGGGTCAGTGACGATAACGTCCCCACTTTTTCGACGCCGCAGGGCGGTCCCGGTTTTACACCAACTCCGACTTTGTTGCCAACTCTGCTCAGCCTCGTGGAGCACTTGCCAAAGGGTATAAGTACTGACGGTGGAAAATTCACCCTCCGCCTGAGCCCTTAAGCGGCGTTGTAAGCTGGACAATGACCATTGCGACACCCCATCGGTCTCCAGTTCAGGGGACTGTTGGGCTAGCTCAACAATCTGCTGCCGTTGCTTCACCCCATACTGGCGCTTGGCACCACCGCCATGACGCGGCGTTAACGACGCCAGTCCTTCCTGGTTAAAGCGTTCGACCAGGTGCGA
The DNA here is from genome assembly GCA_010671975.1 of Leptolyngbya sp. SIO4C1. GTDB lineage: Bacteria > Cyanobacteriota > Cyanobacteriia > Phormidesmidales > Phormidesmidaceae > SIO4C1. Next base: position 1,146 of record JAAHIA010000774.1, read on the forward strand.
CACCGCATCCCCTGAGCGTCGCCCGCTGGCTTGGGCGGCGGTCGTATAACTGTGTCCTTGGGAAACCGCAAGCAGAGCTTTTGCCCGAGCTACCCGGGCGGCTGATTCGCTGGTCGCACGAGCCACTCGCTCAAGGGCTTGGTGTTCTTCAGCGCTCAGATCACGAAGCGGATGTTTTTGGCGACGAGTCATGGCAAGAAACCATTGAAGGGACTGCATCTGATTTTAACCAATCCCACTACAGAAATGGCCATGTTCATGCCAA
>JAAHIA010000775.1 GCA_010671975.1 Leptolyngbya sp. SIO4C1
GCTGGTGTTTTGAATGCGATCACATTATCTTGAGTCATGGTGTATTCCTTTGTCTGGTCTTTTTCTCTTCCAGAAGGATACGCCTTTTTTTGTGCCTCCCTCGTACACCACTTTTGGTTATAGCTCGCTAGAGCGATCGCAATCTGCACTATCCCCGGACGACGGTGATCAAATAGTCACTGTCTTCTACCAACTGTACTGCTGTGCGGTCCTCAATGGCAGGTAGGCCGCTGCGGCGATCAAAAATTACCAGCCAGCCAGTTTTAACTCCTAAGCGAGCTAGATAATGCTTTAGCTGCTCTAGGCCAGCCAGCAGCGGGTCCGGGCGTCCATCGCGCCAAACCTTGAGCTCAATGCCTAGCGTGATATCGCCGTAGCGCAGGCACAAATCCATCCGTCCTTTACCCAGTGCATATTCACGCTCTAATGTACCGCCGCCGTTGACAACGCGATGCAGAAACGCCATTAGCACTAGGTGTGGAGCAATCTCATGATAGGGAGCGCTGCCTAAAAGGGGCTCACCGTGCTGCCGCCAGAAAGCTAAAAATGTTTGTAGTAAAGCCTCTGGATCTAAGGTGCCTGCTGAGGTTAGCCAGGTTGGGGCAATCTCGGGTAGTGAGGCTAAGGGCGTCACTGTTAGAACACGCGGTAAGACCTCTTGGTAGATTGGGTTGGCGATTGAGAGTCCGCCTAGTGGATTCATAACGCAGAGCCCTAGGTCTAGCACGAACTGAATATCTTCATTAGACACGTTGCCCAGCGCCTGTCCTGCCAGCATAGGCTCAATAATGGCTCGGACTCTCGGTTCTCGCAGCCGCTCTGCCAAACTATCTAGATGGGTGTCTTGCCGCTGAATCAAAGTCTCTTTTGCCTGATCAACATGCGCTACGGTGAGAGAAACAGTAGGATCAGGCGCAATTTCTTCTACCATTTGTCGCGCTAGCGCGTTGACTAACCAGGGCTGTCCCTGAGTCAGCGCATAGGCATGCTGTATAGCCTCTGAGGTAAAGATTTGTCCAGTCTCTGCAGTGTGCTGCTCACACAGGCGAGCGACTTCTGCTGAGGTAAAGTTTCGCAGCGTCAAGGATTCAACTTTGATGTTAAAAGGACTCGCCGTTCCAAGGCGAGAGCTGCCTCCCGAGGCAACTTTGTAATCTCGCACATCTCGCAGACCAATTAGCGCCACAGACTGAGGAAACCCGCCCGGACGCCGGGGGTAGCCATCTCGCAGCTGCCGTAAAACAGAAATTAGCGTATCGTCCTGCAGCGCATCGATTTCGTCGATGAAAAGCACGATGGGTCTGGGGCAGGATTCAGCCCAGGCTTGTAAAAATGAGCGAATGCGTTCTCCAGGGGCGGCGTTAGCGGGTACAGGGGGCCACAGGTCTTGAGGCAGTTCATACTGA